>JAEDMJ010000089.1 GCA_016303065.1 Clostridiales bacterium | reverse complement strand
GTATACTACCATGTCCTCTTCGGCGTGTCAACGGGGAAATGCACAAAATATGGATCGCCGGGAAAGTTTTTTTCTCCATACCACAGGATGTTGGGGAGAAATGCGCTTTTGCTCTGACAACAGCGAGACTGTACGCGTTCCGTTTCCGGCCTATACCGTATGCGATGGAATGCATCCAAACCGATAAATGCCTGGCGTTTATTGATCGGAAGGCGCCGTCAATGCAGAAGCCTCCCCGCTTTCCCGAATCTGCAACATATCATTGACAAGTCTGCATTTTAAAGATAAATTGATTAACGAACGGAGGCGAAATGCTGTGCAGCTCTTTTATGGAGTACCCGAAGATATTGAAAAATGGATGAGCCTTGTTTCACAGGTGCGATCGGGTTTTCCGGGTCTGGAAACACAGGAGAAGCTAAGCGAACACCGGGCTGCAGTCCTCAAATTCATGCGCAACCGACAGGCAGTTTGTGTAAAAGAAGAAGATGAGATCGTCGGCGTCATGCTGTTTTCACGGGGACACAATAGGATCTGCTGTCTCGCTGTTGCGCCCGCATACCGTCGCCGCGGTATAGCTGCCATGCTCATGGATGAAGCGCTTGCCAATTTAGACAGAACAAAAGAAGTAACCGTTTCGACGTTTCGGGCGGAGGATGAAAAAGGGCTCGCACCAAGGGCTTTGTACGAAAAATACGGTTTTGTTGCAGATGAGCTTATAGAGGAATTTGATTATCCGAATCAAAAATTCATCCTCCCTCCGATCGGTGCGGAGAGCCGGGACGATTGAAACAGATATGCGAGGAGAAAACGTGCCGGATAAATCATTCCAATTCGCCAAAGGATGTGCGAACCGTTTCCCTGACGGAAAAAACCTGCCAGAGCGCAGCGGGAATTGCAGAGGTGAAACCATTGAGAGAAAATGTATATCAAACTTCCTGCGGACCAATTCACTATTGGGTAAGCATGATAAATCCGGATGAAATAACGCTCGTTTTTCTTCCGGGACTGACGGCCGACCATAGACTGTTTGACAAACAGATGGAGTTTTTTGACGGAAAGTATAACATTGCCGTTTGGGATGCGCCGGCGCACGCAGCCTCCTGGCCGTTTCAGTTCAACTTTGACCTGTTCGACAAAGCCAGATGGCTGCATGAGATTTTGGAGCGTGAGAAAATCGTAAAGCCCGTGATCGTCGGCCAGTCAATGGGCGGATATGTGGGTCAGGCTTTTGCACAGCTATATCCGGAGCAGCTGAAAGGCTTTGTTTCCATTGACTCTGCGCCGCTGCAAAGAAAATATGTGACGGCGGCGGAACTGTGGCTTTTGAAAAGAATGGAGCCGGTATATGCTCACTACCCGTGGAAACTGCTTTTGAAATCCGGTACGGACGGGGTTGCTGTTTCTGACTACGGCAGAAAACTGATGCGGGAAATGATGCTCGTCTACGATGGAAATCAGAAGCGTTATGCGCAGATTGCCGGGCATGGCTTTCGTATCCTGGCGGAAGCGATGGAAAAGGATCTTCCATATGAGATCCAATGTCCGGCGTTGCTGATATGCGGCACACAGGACCATGCCGGTTCATGCATACGGTATAATAAGGCGTGGCATCGAGACACACAGATCCCTTTGCAATGGATAGAAGGAGCGGGTCATAATTCCAACACGGATAAGCCGGAACGGATAAACGCCTTGATCGGGGAATTTCTTGCAAACATTTAAATAGAATACAGCCGAACGGCCGGCGGCTTCCGGCTTACCGGGATGCTGCAGAAAATCCTCCGCATGCTTGCAAGCATACGGAGGATTCTCTGTCTTATGAACACCGCCCCGCGGCCGGCGGTTTTTCCGTTAAAGAATACTCAGTCCTTTTTAAAGGAGTCCTTGAGCGCGACGGCACGGTTGAATACGAGATGGCCGGGGACGCTGTCCTTGTTGTCGGGGGCAAAGTAGCCGAGACGCAGGAACTGGAAGCGATCCGCCGCGGCGCAGTCCTCGAGCGACTTTTCCACCTTGCAGCCGGTGAGCACTTCGAGCGAGTTGGGGTTCAGGCAGTCGATAAAATCCTTGCCGGGGGCGTCCGGCTCAGGGTCGGAAAAGAGCATATCGTAGAGCCGGACCTCGGCGTCGGCGCAGTTGTTCGCGTCTACCCAGTGGATCGTGCCGCGCACCTTGCGGCCGTCCGGCGTGTTGCCGCCGCGCG
>JAEDMJ010000020.1 GCA_016303065.1 Clostridiales bacterium | reverse complement strand
AAGACAAAAAAATCACCTCCGTCTCGTCCTATACCCATGCCGTGGTATTCGGAAACGGCCCCGTGCTTATCGGAGAACGGATAAATCCGACGGGTAAAAAGCGCCTGAAAGAAGCCCTGAGAGAACACGACATCGATTATATACTCAAAGAAGGCATTTCCCAGCAGGACAAAGGCGTCCACATCCTCGACGTCAACGTCGGTCTTCCGGAGATAGACGAAGCGGAGACGCTCAAAACTGCGGTATGCGAGCTTCAGGCCGTCGTCGATCTCCCTCTCCAGATAGATACCTCGGACACGGCTGCAATGGAAGCGGCCCTCCGCCTTTACAACGGCAAAGCGATGATAAACTCCGTCAGCGGAAAGAAAGAAAGCATGGACGCCGTTTTCCCCCTTGCGAAGAAGTACGGAGGTCTCATCGTTGCTCTGACCCTTGACGAAAGCGGAATTCCATCCAGCGCCGGCGAAAGACTGGCAATTGCGCGAAAGATCCTCTCCGAAGCGGAAAGGTACGGCATCAGCAAAAAAGACATAATCTTCGATCCCCTTGCAATGGCGGTAAGCGCCGACCTCACAGCGGCAAAAGAAACCCTGCGGGCGGTGTCCCTGATCAAAAACGAACTCGGGTGCCACACTTCGCTCGGAGTCTCTAACGTCTCCTTCGGGCTTCCCGGGCGCGATATGGTCAACGGAACCTTTTTTGCGCTTGCGCTGGGCTGCGGGCTGTCGGCGGCGATCATGAATCCAAACTCCGCCGAAATGATGAAAACCTATTTTTCCTTCCGGGCGCTGGAAGGTCTTGACGGCAATTTTTCCGACTATATCGGCTTTGCCGGATCCGCCGCGGCTGCGGCGGAACAGCCCTCAGACGCGTCCCCTGCGGCAAAAACCGGCTCCGGTGAGCCGGGGCATTCCGAGCTTCAGAACGCGGTAATAAAGGGTTTGAAAGAGCAGGCTTCACGCCTCACGGAGGAGCTTATCTCTTCCGTCCCCCCGCTTCAGATCGTCCAGGACGAGATCATCCCCGCCCTTGACTTCGTGGGAGTCGGGTTTGAAAACAAAACTCTTTATCTTCCCCAGCTTCTCATGAGCGCCGAGGCGGCAAAAGCCGCTTTTGAAGTTATCAAAAGCAAAATGCCCGGGGATAAAGCCGCCGACAGATGCCGTTTTGTCATCGCCACGGTAAAGGGCGACATTCACGACATCGGAAAAAACATCGTAAAACTGATTTTGGAAAACTACGGCTTTCCCGTCACCGACCTCGGCAGGGACGTTTCCCCCGAAACGGTCGCAAGGGAGACGGTCCGGCTTCACGCCCCCCTTGTCGGGCTGAGCGCGCTTATGACAACGACCGTCCCCGCGATGGAAGAAACGATCCGGCTTCTCCGCCGCGAAGCTCCCTGGTGCAGGATCGTCGTCGGCGGCGCCGTCCTCACCCGGGAATACGCCGACGCCATCGGAGCGGACAAGTACGCAAAGGACGCGATGGAAACCGTCCGCTATGCGGAAGAGGTGGACCGGAGCATTCACGGCATTTCGTAAAAGTCCAATGCCGCCTCGCCGCGTTTTTTTCAAATTTGCGCGGCTTTTTCCTTCAAACTCCCGGAGCTGCTGCGGTTTTTCTTTTTGGAATATCCTTCGCCTTTGCCCCCGGATTTTCGCTTTTCTTTCCGGGCGCAAAAAATTTGCATTTTCCATCCCCGCAAACTTATTGGCCCGGAGCCCGAAAAACAAGCCCTCCGCCGGAAAAAGCGCCGTACAGAGCACGTCAAAGTGCTTTGTACGGCGCTTATAAATACAGCTAAAGATTGTTTTCTTTACCGCTCACTGAAAATCATGGGCGTCCTTCAGAACCATGTCCTTGATCTTCATAAGGCGCGTGGTATTGGCCCTGTCGTTTTCGGCAAGCTTCATGGTTATCGTGCGGATGTTTTCCTGACACTGGGGAATGAGGACATGCTCAAGAGCGTTGACTCTCCGCCGGGTCTTTTCGATCTCCGCCGCAAGCAGACTTGCCGATTTCTCCGTGGCGGCAAGCTTCAGAAGATCCTGAAGCAGATCTCCCGCCTCCCGCACGGAATCGTCCAGCTCGCTGGCAGTGTTGACAAAGCCGTAAGGAAGAATTCCTTCTCCGGCAAGCCTTGTTTTGAAATCGTATACGGGAACATGAACGCTCATGATGTTCTTTTCCGACAGCTCCAGAGTGACGCTCTGCTTCGGAAGCATGAGCGCCTGGTCGAGCCCCTCCGGAGACATCGCAGCAGAAGCTGCCGTAAAGCTCTTGTGAAGAGCCTCGACCTTCTTCTCGACAACGATGCGAAGGCGCATATTTTCCCGGACAATGTCCAGAAACTGCTTCATAAGTTCGTCGTTCTTATCTTTGAGCAGCTTATGCCCGCGCACAGCCGTGGCCAAACGTGCCTTCTGGCGCTTCAGCTGCATTCTTGTCGGGCTGATATGTGTTGAGGCCACGCTTTAAGACGCTCCCTTCATAAGGCCGTTTCAGGCCTTGTAATATTTCGCAATAAACTCAGGCTTGATTCTCTTAAGCTCAGAGCTCGGAAGTATCTCAAGCAGCCTCCAACCGATCTCCAGAGTCTCCTCAATGGAACGGTTCTCATCGTATCCCTGGGAGACGTATCTCTTGTCAAACTCGTCGGCAAACTTGGCATACAGCTTGTCCATGTCGGAAAGGGCCGCCTCGCCGAGAATCGTCATAAGCTCCTTGGCTTCCTTTCCGCGGGCGTAGCAGGCGATGATCTGGTTCATCTGGTTGGCGTGGTCTTCCCTCGTCTTGCCAACGCCGATACCCTTGTCTTTAAGACGCGAAAGGCTCGGCAGAACGTCAACCGGGGGAAGGATATTCTTTCTGTAAAGCTCGCGGGAAAGAATTATCTGGCCTTCCGTGATATAGCCGGTAAGGTCGGGGATCGGGTGGGTCTTGTCGTCTTCCGGCATGGTCAGAATGGGGATCATCGTGATCGAACCCTTGGAGTTGAGACGGCGTCCGGCTCTTTCATACATCGTTGCAAGGTCGGTGTAAAGATATCCGGGATAGCCTCTGCGGCCCGGAACTTCCTTTCTCGCCGCGGAAACCTCGCGGAGGGCTTCGGCGTAGTTGGTAATATCGGTCATGATGACAAGAACGTGCATATCCTTCTCAAAGGCCAGATATTCCGCCGCGGTAAGCGCCATACGCGGTGTCGCGATTCTTTCGACCGCCGGGTCGTTGGCAAGGTTTATGAAAAGCACGGTCCGGTTTATTGCACCGGTGCGCTTGAAGTCGGAAATAAAGAAATCCGCTTCCTCAAAAGTAATTCCGATAGCGGCAAACACAACGGCAAACTTTGCGTCGCTGTTCAGAACCTTTGCCTGTCTGGCGATCTGAGCGGCCAGGTTGGCATGGGGAAGTCCGCTTCCGGAGAATATCGGAAGCTTCTGTCCGCGGACAAGCGTGTTGAGGCCGTCGATGCTCGAAATGCCGGTCTGAATGAACTCGGAAGGATAGTTTCTCGCCGCCGGATTCATCGGAAGACCGTTAATGTCCAGGCGTTTTTCGGCCAAAAGCTCCGGTCCGCCGTCGGCCGGTCTGCCCATGCCGTCAAAAACACGGCCGAGCATATCCTCCGCAACGGCAAGCTCCTGGCCGTGACCGAGGAAACGCACCTTGCTTTCGGCCAGATTGATTCCCGCCGAGCTTTCAAAGAGCTGCACAAGGGCGTTGGTTCCGTTCACCTCAAGAACCTTGCACCGTCTGATCTCGCCGTTCTGAAGCTGGATCTCAGCCAGCTCGTTGTACGCAGCGCCCTGGACGTCGCGCACGAGCATAAGCGGGCCGGCTACTTCGCTGATCGTTTTATATTCCTTGATCATTTTACTTCTGCTCCTCCGCTGCTTTGATAAGGGCCTGGATCTCAGCCTTCATATCCTGCTCGATCTTTGCGTAAGCTTCCCTGAAGACCTTCTCTTCGGTCTCCTTGGCACGGCCGATGCTCTCCCTCGTCTTCATGCTGAATATGTCGTCCGCCTTTACGCCGGCCTCGATTGCCTTAAGGCTTTCGTTGTGGCAGCTGCGGATAAGCGCAAGAAGCATGAACTGGCGCTCGGGCGAAGTATAGCTGTCAAGCTCGGAGAAAGCGTTCTGCTGGAGGAAGTCCTCGCGGACGCTTCTCGCAGTCTCCATGGTGAGCCTGTCGTTGGCGGAAAGCGCATCGATGCCGACAAGGCGGACGATCTCGTCAAGTTCGCTCTCCTGCTGGAGGATCGCCATTGCCCAGTCGCGGTTTTCACGGAAGCTGCGGTTGACGTGCTCATTGAACCACGGCATAACTCTGTCAAGGTAAAGCGAATAACTGTTGAGCCAGTTGATCGCCGGGAAGTGTCTGCGGTATGCAAGGGTGTCGTCAAGTCCCCAGAAAACCTTTACGATACGCAGCGTCGCCTGAGAAACGGGTTCGGAGATATCGCCGCCCTGGGGAGAGACGGCTCCGATAGCCGAAAGCGAAGCCTCGCGCCCCTGGCTTCCGAGGGTGATAACGCGTCCGGCTCTTTCGTAAAACTGTGCAAGACGGGAAGTGAGATATGCGGGATAGCCCTCCTCGCCCGGCATTTCTTCCAGACGTCCCGACATCTCGCGGAGAGCTTCCGCCCAGCGGGAAGTGGAGTCTGCAATAATCGCAACGTCGTATCCCATGTCGCGGAAATACTCGCCGATCGTGATGCCCGTATAAATCGACGCCTCACGGGCGGCAACGGGCATATCGGAAGTGTTGGCGATGAGAACCGTGCGCTTCATAAGGCTCTCGCCCGAACGCGGGTCCTTGAGTTCGGGGAACTCGCGGAGAACGTCGGTCATCTCGTTGCCGCGCTCGCCGCAGCCGATGTATATGACAATGTCAACGTCGCTCCACTTTGCAAGCTGGTGCTGGACGACAGTCTTGCCGCTTCCGAAGGGCCCCGGAATCGCCGCCGCGCCGCCCTTTGCAATCGGGAACATCGTGTCGACCGTTCTCTGACCCGTGATCATCGGTTTTGTCGGAGAGAGCTTTTCTTTATAGGGTCTGCCGTTTCTGACAGGCCATTTTGAAAGCATGGGAACGTCGACACAAGTGCCGTCGGCCTTTTTTATCACGGCGACAGTCTCGGTGATGTTGAACTCGCCCTCTCTGATGTCGACAAGCTCGCCCGAAAGACCGTTCGGAACCATGATTCTGTGTTCGACGATAACCGTTTCCTGAACCGTACCGAGGATGTCTCCCGGACAAACCTCGCTGCCCTTCCGGGCGACGGGCTTAAAGGCCCATTTCTTCTCGTGGTCAAGGCTCGGAACGTCGACGCCGCGGCGGATAGTGTCCCCGGTGAGCTGTCTCAAAAGCTCAAGGGGACGCTGGATCCCGTCAAATATCTGTTCAAGCATTCCCGGGGCAAGCTCGACTGAAAGCGGCGCGCCTGTCGAAACAACCTCTGCTCCCGGTGCAAGCCCGGAAGTCTCCTCATAAACCTGAATGGACGCTTTGTCTCCGCGCATTTCGATTATCTCGCCAATCAGTCTGTCCTCGCCGACTCTGACGACGTCGAACATATTGGCGCCGGCCAGTCCTTCCGCCACAACAAGCGGACCGGAGACTTTGACCACTCTGCCGTTTTCCATATCGGTACCCACTTTCCTACGAAATTCTCAATGCCATCAGTTTTCGCCGATCGATCCGCTGATTATATCAGCACCGACGGCTCTCTCTATGCTGCTCTTTACCCTCTGTTTTCCGATTCCGAGGGAGCCTTCGCGGCCGGGAATGGGGATGAGCGCCGGAACAAGCCTGTCCCTGCACTCCGCAATCTCCTCGTCGGCAAAAAGCGCAGCCTGCTCAGTTATATAGATAATCGCGGTCTCGCCGTCGTTCATAAGTCTTTTGAGCGCGGCCTTGACCTCTTCGGCTCCGTTTGCGGGACAGACGTCAAGTCCGACCGCCTTGAAGCCGAGAATCGAATCATAATCGCCTACAACAGCAATTTTCATTTATAACGCACCTTTCCCGAAAACGCTCACGCGCCGATACGCCGCTCGATCTCGGCTCTGTCCGCGCCGGAAAGCTTTGCGGAGATAACCTTGCGTATGACCGTCTGCTCTGTTTCGCGTTTTCTGATATAATTTATCAGGATCGGCGCTCCCATGCCGAGATACTTCACGTCCGCAAAAAAGTCTCCGTCAGCTTTGTCGAGAAGCTTCTCAAAACCCGTCAGGGTATCCCCCGCGGATTTTGCGCGAAGCCCCTCCGAAACAGCGGCGGCAAAAACAGTCTTTGCAAAACAGTCCGGCTCCCCGCTCTTCACGGCTCTGAGGACGTCGGCTTTCGGAATGGTTCCCAGATCGTTAAGCGCAGTCTCTGCAAGCTCCGCTGCGTTTGAAGCGCCAAAAAGGCGCACCGCGACCTTGACGTTTGCCTTGTCGGCGCAGAAACGGGCGTAGTCCGAAAGGAAAGCGGAGCCCGACTTCTCTGCGTTGGAGGCCATCACGGAAAGCATTGCGTTGTCGATGACAAAATCGCACCTCTGACCGTCGGCAACAGTCAGGAGAATCTCCCTCGCCTGCGCCGCGGCCTCCGCCCAGGTCTTTCCCAGAAGCTCCGGCTTTCCGCCTTCGAGAGCGTCCTTAACCCCGGACGCCGGAAAAACTCCGCCCGGAAGCATATTGGCCTCCGGAGAGCGCCCGGACAGGGCGGATTTCAAAACGACCTTAATGTTGTGCGCATCGATCCTCGCCCTGAAAAAATCCGTCAGCTCCCTGCTTTCGCTGAGGTCCTCGCAGAGGTCGTAGAGCTCCTCCGCGGCGCGGCTGAGCATCGACGACAGAGAGTAAATCCCCTGTGTCCCGTCAAGAACAGCCCCCTGGGGAGGGACGTATCCGCATTCGGAGACGACGCGGTAAGCCGCAGAAATGTCTTCCGCATCAATAAGGCGGGTAAGCTTGTCCTGCGTCAGAAGGGAATTTTCAAGCCCCCGCACTCTTCCCGAGGCGCGGAGGTACAGTGATTCTTTTGTGTCTAAAGTGATCATCAGAACAGCATCCTTGCGACAAGCTCCGTGAGCTCGTTTTTATTCTGCGCGATTATCGAACTAATGCTGCAGTTTGTCTCGACCTGCCCCGAACAGAGGATGAATCCCCCGTCGATGTCGCGGGTCTCCGCAGAAAGCTTAAGGTGCGCCGGCTTTCCGGCCGCTCTGAGAGCGGCGTTAAAATCCGAAATGATGGACTTTCCGAACAAATTCCTGTCGCGCTCGTTGAACACGACAAGCTCGTTTCCTTCCACCGCGGCGTTGGCGATGACACCCAGCAAAAACGCCCTGTACTCTTCGTCCTGAAGGCGGCAGAGCTTGAGTCTGGCTCTCTCAAACGCCCGGTCGATCATTTCATGCTTTGCGGCGAGAAGCGCCTTGCGCGCCTCGAGCGCAGTTCCGCCGTCGGCCCGCTGAGCCTCCGAAACGCACTGCGCGGCAACTTCATCGAGCAGCTTTTTCGCATCGGCTTCAGCTCTTGCCGCATACTCCGCACGGATTTCTTCGGCCTTCGCATTTGCCTCGGCAATGCGCGCCTCAGCATCCGCCGCAGCTTCGCTGTCAAGCTTGGTGATGAGAAGGTCTATTCCGTTCATAACTCCTGACCCCCCGGAGCTCAGCCTACGGTGATGCCGTTGACAAGCAGGAAGGAGATAAGCAGCGCAAAGACCGCGTAAGTCTCGACAAGACCGGCAAAAATCATACCCTTGGTAGCTTCATCAGGATGCTTGGAAACGATCTGCAGGGAAGAAGCAGAAACCTTTGCCTGATGGATTGCGGAAACATAGCCGCCGATGGTGATCGGAAGAGCGGCGAAGAAGAGGGAAACGCCCTGCTGCACGGTGACGTCGACCATGCCGCCGAAAATGCCGACCTTGGACATGATAAGGAACGCGATGATAAGACCGTAGATACCCTGGGTTCCCGGCAGAGCCTGGAGAATCAGGCAGCGTACGAACTTGCTGGGATCTTCGGCGACGATGCCTGCGGCCATCTGGCCGACAATGCCCACGCCCTTGGCGGAACCGATACCTGCAAAGGCAATCGCCATAGCAGCGCCGGCCAGCGCGATGTTGGTACCCGTAAAGATCTGTGCGAGAAAATCTGTGAAGCTCATTTTTGTCAGTCCTCCTTGACAATATCAACGTATTTTGTTTTAAGCTCAAGCGGCTTAAAAGCTCTGCCCCCACCCTCGTAGAACCTGCCAAAGTACTCTATATACTGAAGCCTGCTCGTGTGGACATATGTGCCCAGCAGGTTAAGGGCAAGATTGAACACATGACCGATTATGAAAACTATCACAAACAGTATAGTTCCACTCACGGTAAAGCCGTTAAGCGAGCCCATGATGTTGACAACCTGGGCCACGACCGCGGTTGAAAGACAAAGGGCGAGAAGACGCGAATAGGAGAGAATATCCGAGAAGAGCGACGTTATGTCGTAAACCGCCATAAACGCGCCGGTAAGCTTTGCAAATCCCTTTTTGCCCAGAGTTCCTCCGAACATGATTCCGAGAAGAGCGACTCCGGCAACAATCAGACCGGCCTTCCTGTTCACGAAGATAAGTCCGATCCCGGCAAAAAGAACGTACCACGCGTAAATTCCGAATATGGCTTCGGCGATGTTTCCGCGCTTTATGCGTCTTAGTGAATCGAGGAACATTGCCGTAAACACCTGTATTCCGCCGATTACATACGAGAGAACCATCATCTTGATCGGTTCCGATATCGGATCGATCAGAGCCGGCATCGTGATCGTCTTTCCGAACACGCCTTCCGCAATGAGCGGTATGGCGTTTCCGAACCAGCTTCCGAACACCGCGCCCCAGATCGCCGTGGATATGCCTCCGTACATGAACATCGTCAGCATATTCTTCATCGACCCCGAAGGCTTCGCCTTTTTAAGATAGAAAAGACATCCGAGTGTCAGAAGTATTCCGTAGGCCGCGTCGGAAAGCATGAGCCCGAAGCAGACAAAGTAGAAAAACGCCATCGTCGGGTTCGGGTCGATATACGAGTTGTAAGCCGGCATTCCGTACATCGCCGTTATCTCGTTATAGGGGCTCACGACCCTGTTGTTGTCAAGTCTCACCGGGACGTCGTCCTCGTCGGTGGGATCCGCAAAGGACCAGGCGCAACCCAGACGCTCAAACAGCGTTTCCGCCGCTTTCACGGCTTTTTCGGGAAGCCAGCCCTCGAGATAGAAGACATTGTTCGTCGTGACGATGTCCGTTCTGACGCGTTCGCGCTCCGCTTCGTTCGTCAGCGCGTCGTAGGCCTTTTCCAAAAGTCCGGCGGAGTCTCCGTGGGAAACAAGCTCCGCAAGAACCGAATCGTATTCGCTTTTCAAATCCGCAGCGTGCGACGCCAGCGCGTCGATGTTTTCCTTCGCCGTTCCGGACGCGCCCTTGAAATTGTGCTCTGCAAATCCGTTTTCGCGGAGCAGCCTGAGCATCGCGTCGCCGTCGGACTTTCCGGACAGCGCGCATACATACTGGGCCTGCTTGTCCGCACCGACGCGTTCAAGCTCCGCCGTCGGCGCTTCCTCTCTCACTTTGTCAAGGAGCGCTCCCGCGTCCGCGTAGGAGGGAAGTGAACCGAAAACCACCCGGAAAGATCTTCCGCCGCCAAGCTCCAGCGGAACGTCCATATCCTTCCAGGGAGCAAGCGTCGCCGCTTCTGTTTCGGTGCGCCTTATCTCGGAAACTATCCCGTCGAGCTTGTCGGAAAGCTCAGATATCCTGTCCGACTCGGCCAAAGCGGCTTTCACCGCGCGCTCGTCAAAGAGCACAAACTCGTGAACCTCCGGCTTCGGCGCAAACATGGGCTTTTTCCGGTGGGCGTACCGGTCAAGAACGGACATCGCGGCTTCGATGCGCGCTCTGTCGGCAAGGACGTCAAGCTCGCGGCTTCCGTCCCGTTTCAGCACGCCTTTTTCGACGAATCCCGCAACGGCGCTCTGGGGCGATATTTCGTTTATCTCGATGCAGCCAAGCCGCATCATTTCAGCAATGACCTGCTTGCGTTCGCTGACCGAACCCGCAAGGGTCAGTTTTTTCATCCGTGCGATCGACATGAACTATCCTCTGACAATGCGGCTGCAGATGAATTCCGCAGCTTCGTCAAGCCTTTCCGCGGCGAGGCTCTTGCAGCGCTCGGCCTCGACTCTCGCAGTTATATACGCCTTCTCGTTTCTGCCTGCGATAAGTTCTTCGCACTCCGCTTTTGCTTCGCCGGCTTTCTTTTCAGCGGCGGCAATGGCCTTTTCGTACGCGGCTTTTCCCTCGGCCTCCGCAGCGGATATTATCTCCGCCGCTTTCTCCGCTCCGGACGTTCGCTTTCTGTCCGCTTCCGCTTCGGCAGCAATTATTCTCTCGATATCGCTCATCGCCATTGCACGCATACCTCCGTCATACTGAGCTAAAATTTGCCCAAAAAACCATTGTTTAGATTATACCAAACCGGGGCGGCCTTGTCAATGATTTTTTCCCGGAGCGAAAAACGCGGTTATGCTTTTTGACGCCGTTTTTTCTCTTGAAAAATGGGGAAATATGTGATACAATAGCCTAAAATTTCAATACGGAGTTTTTTATGTACGCTTCAAAAAACACCGAAATAAAAGATCTTTCACTGGCTCCTTCCGGCCGCGACAAAATCGACTGGGTGATCCCGAATATGCCCGTTTTGAGGGCGATCGAACGCCGGTTTGCGAAGGAAAAACCCTTTTCCGGCATGCGCGCTGCGATATCGATCCACCTCGAAGCAAAAACCGCATATTTTGCGAACGTGCTCCGTTCCGGAGGCGCCGAAGTCTTCGTCACGGGCTGCAATCCCCTCTCGACGCAGGACGACGTGGCCGCCGCCCTCGCCGCCGACGGTTTTGCAGTAAACGCGTTCCACGGCGCCTCTCCCGCGGATTACGAACGCCACCTTGTCAGAACGCTTTCCTGCCGTCCCGATTTTATCGTCGACGACGGAGGAGATCTTCTTCACATACTTCACACCTCCCACCCCGAATTCGCAAAAAACCTTCGCGGCGGCTGTGAGGAAACAACCACGGGCGTTATACGCATGCGCGCCCGCGCCGACGCCGGAGAGCTCAATTTCCCGATGATCGCCGTCAACGACGCCAACAGCAAGCACCTCTTCGATAACCGTTACGGCACGGGGCAAAGCGTCTGGGACGCGATAATGCATACGACGAACCTCATGGTCACCGGAAAAACCGTCGTCGTCGCCGGCTACGGCTTCTGCGGCAAGGGCGTGGCAAAGAACGCCCGCGCCATCGGCGCAAACGTCATCGTTACCGAGGTCGACCCCCACGCCGCCCTTGAAGCCTGCCTTGACGGCTGCCGCGTCATGCCCATGGAACAGGCCGCGCCGCTCGGCGATATCTTCATCACTGTCACCGGCTGCCGCGACGTCATAACGAAAAAGCATTTTGAACTTATGAAGGACAACGCCATTCTCTGCAACGCCGGACATTTTGACGTGGAGGTCAACGTGCGCGAGCTTCGCGGAATGTCCGTCTCCGAAAGCGAAAGAAAGCCCAATATACGCGGTTTTGTCCTCCCCGACGGGCGGACCCTGAACGTTCTCGGAGAGGGAAGACTCGTCAACCTTGCCGCAGGCAACGGGCATCCGGCCGAGATAATGGATATGAGCTTCTCGCTTCAGTGCCTCTGCTGCGAATACGTCGCGCTCCATTCCGACCGGCTGCTCCCCCGCGCCGTCACCGACGTTCCCCCGGAGCTTGACCGCGAAGTCGCCCGGATAAAGCTTTCCGAAACCGGAGTTGCGATCGACGAGCTCACCGAAGCCCAGAAAAAATATCTTGCGTCATGGTAAAGCGAAAGAAAGCCTTCGTCCGGCTGGTCTGCTGCCTTCTTGCCGCGGCGGCGCTGGTTTTGCTCTGCGTTTACGCTTTACGGGACGGACTTACCGTTTCGGAATACGAAGTTTCGCCGGAAAACCTTCCCGCGGAAATGGACGGATTCAGGATCGCGCTGATCGCCGATCTCCACTGCGCCCGGTTCGGCGAAAACCAGTCGGAACTCTGCGGCGCCGTCAGGGCGCTCTCCCCCGACCTTGTCGTGCTGTGCGGCGACATTCTCGACAGCACTCTGTGCGATTTTGAACCCGTGGAAGAGCTTTTGCGGGGGCTTTCCGGTCTGACGGTGGCCGCGGTTTACGGAAACCACGAAAACAGCGTGTCCTACTACGACCGCGCCGAACTTGCGGAGCTTTACGAAAAATACGGTGTGACGCTTTTGTCTGACGACTCCGTCATCCTCACTACAAACGGCGTGAGCTTCTGCGTTTCCGGCGCAGCCGACCCAAGCTGCTGGGGGAAAAGCGATCTCGAATACGTCCGTGAGCATCTTCCCCAGTGCCGTCCGGCGGACGGAATGTTCAATCTTCTGCTGTGCCACCGCGCGAATATCTACCCCGCCCTTTCCGGGCTGGGCTTTGACCTCGTTCTCTCCGGCCACCTTCACGGGGGCCAGATCAGAATTCCCTTCGTCGGCGGACTCATCTCCCCCTCCCGGGAGCTGTTCCCCGACTACACCTCCGGAGTATATTCGGAAAACGGTTCCCTGCTCGTCGTTTCCCGCGGGCTTGGAAACTCCATAAAAATTCCGCGGGTGTTCAATCCGCCCGAGCTCGTCTCCGTCGTTCTCCGCGCAGAACAGCGGGATTCATAAAAACAGTCAAAACACCGCAAAAACGGCCGGAACAACAATGTATTTGTCAGGAGTGATAAAAAATTACTGCCGACCCGAGATTTGATCTCACACCGTATTTCAAGAGTATGTACAACCGCGCCGAAAAGTCGCTTTCCGTCCGGGGCGGCAGCGCGTCCGAGCTTTCGTCGTCCCAGGAGCTTCTCCGGCAAAAGCTCCGCGAAGTCTTCTCCCTGGACATATACGGCCCCCGCGACATTCTTCCCGGGGCAGAGCTTCTGTACCGCGAGACCCGGGAGGGATATTCTCTTGAAAAATTCGCCCTTTCCATCGCCCCCGAGCTCACCGTTCCCGTGTACGTGCTTCTTCCCGATTCCGCAAAGGAGGGAAAAAAGCTCCCCTGCGCCATTGCTCTGAGCGGTCACGGCCGCGGAGTCTGCGACATACTTGACATTCCCGACGTCTGGGACAGGCCTGCCGGAGGCGATTACATGAAAAATTTCCCCATCGAGCTCTGCCGCCGCGGAATTGCCGTCGTCGCGCCGGAGATCATCGGCTTCGGCGAGAGCCGCCTTTTCAGATATATGGACCGGAACAAAAACGGCGGCGCCTGCGATTCCGTTTCGGGAATGAGCCTTCTCTGGGGCGGCAACGCCGGCGGACTCCGGCTTTTTGAAGCCCAGCGCGTCCTCGACTGGTTCCTTACCCTTGAAAACGTTGACGGCGGACGCCTGGGATGCATGGGCATCTCCGGCGGAGGCACCGTCGCGACCCACCTTGCGGCAGTCGACCTCCGCGTCGGAGCGGCAGTCGTCAGCGGATATGCGAATTTATATCGTGACTCAATCTATGCGATGCACCACTGCATAGACAACTACACTCCCGGAATGCTCCGCTGGGCCGAACTCCCCGACGTGCTTGCGCTTATCGCCCCCCGCCCGCTCATCATATCAAGCGGCTCCGAGGACAGAATTTTCCCCGTCAGCGCCACCAGGGAAGCCGAAAGCATTCTCAGACCCATCTGGAAAACATTCGGCGCAGAAGAAAAACTCATGTTCGACTATTTTGAGGGGGGCCACATGATCTCCGGTCCCGTCCTTTTCGACGGCATGAAAGACATGCTTGAATCGCTGTGAACTCTGTCGGATTTACCGGACACCGCATTCTGTCCGCAGAGGAACGCATTGCCGCCGCAGCCGGGCTTCGCAAAACCGTGGAAGAGCTTATCTCCAGGGGCGCCGAAAATTTCTTTGCCGGCGGCGCCCTTGGCTTTGACACGCTTGCGGCGCAGGCCGTCCTTGCTTTCCGCTCCGCCGGAGCAAAAGTGCGGCTTCACCTGCTTCTCCCCTTTCCGGAGCAGGACCGCCGCTGGAGCCCCGCCGACAAAGCGGTGTACAGAAGCATTCTCGGCCTTGCCGATTCGGCTGAGTATTTCTGCGACAGATATCTGCCTGGGGTATACCACCTTCGCGACAGGGCCATTGTCGAGCGCTCCGAGATCATCGTCGCATACCTCAACCGTTCCACCGGCGGCACGGCGTACACCGTCTCCGTCGCCGGAGATATGGGGCGGGAAATCATCAATCTCGCACTCCCCTGAGACCCCCCCAGCTTTCCCGGGAAAGATAAATAAACAGAAAGAAAAGAGTTGCAGCAAAAAATGAAGTATCACGTGCTTTACAACCCCCAGGCCGGAAACGGACACGGCGCAGAAGTGAGAGAAACTCTCCCGCCCCTTCTCCGCGGCGGAGAAATCTCTTTTTACGACATGACCGCCATGGGCGGATACGCCGGTTTTTTCAGTGAGATTGACTCCGGAGACATTGTCGTTGTCTGCGGCGGAGACGGAACTCTCAACCGCTTTATAAACGAGACCGAAAACATCGGCTTTGAAAACGACATTTTCTATTTTGCCTCCGGCAGCGGCAACGATTTTCTCCACGACACCGGACGCAAAAAAGGCTGCGAGCCCTTCTGCGTGAACCGGTACATAAAAGACCTTCCCACCGTGACCGTCAACGGCAGGACTTTCAGGTTTCTCAACGGCGTCGGGTACGGCATCGACGGATACTGCTGCGAAGTCGGCGACGAGCTCCGCAAAACTCCCGGCAAAAAGATCAACTACACTTCCATCGCAATAAAAGGCCTGCTTTTCCACTATAAGCCGACAAACGCCGTCGTCACCGTCGACGGAAAGCGCCACGAGTACAAAAAGGTCTGGCTTGCGCCCACAATGAACGGCCGGTTCTACGGCGGCGGCATGATGCCGACCCCCGGCCAGGACCGGCTGAGTCCCGACAAAAAGCTCTCCACGCTCATTCTCTTCGGCTCGGGAAAGCTCAAAACACTCATCGTTTTCCCCAAAATTTTCAAGGGCGAACACGTGCGCCGCACCGAAATGGTTGAAGTTCTGTCCGGGCACGATATCACCGTCGAATTCGACCGCCCCACCGCCATACAGATCGACGGCGAAACGATCCGCGGAGTGACGAAGTATTCCGCCCGCGCCTGTATCCCCGCCGTCCAGAAATAACACGGTATCCGCGCAATATAAAGCAAGAGTCACGGGTTTGATCCCGTGACTCTTGTTTTTTACCGTGTCACAGCTTTTTTCAGTAAAGCTTTTCCAGCTCCGCATCCTCGGCAAAATAAGGTCTGAGGCGGAAGGCAAAGTCAAAGTTCCCGCCGATAAAGCGGTACTTCTCCTGGAGGTACGGACCGCACGAAGCGGAGCCGATGCCGTTCTGTCTTGCGTCCAGATTCACGACGGTCTCCGCTCTCGGCACAAGCTCGCTGTCATGCGCAGCCGAGGCGATATCCGCCGTTGTATAGTGATGCGCCGAGAACGAGAACTCGGGCGCGCCGAGTATCGCAAGTCCGAGACCGCGCCTGTCGGTGATTCCGGCATAGCGGGTTTCCGCATGGCTTCCGTTTTCCTGCGGCTTTACGTAGTGCGTGAACAGGTCGCTCACCCTGGCGCTGTAATGCCCAAAGCGCGCGGCGAACTTCTTGTCGATATAGCTCTCCGTGGGGCCGCGGCCGTACCATTCAACGTTTTCAAACCCGCCGGCAAGCATGAATTCAAAGCCGAACCGCGGAAGGACCCTGGCCTCGGATTTGAGATATTTCACATTCATCTCGCAGAAGAGCTCGCCGGAACGGTTCACGATCCAGTCGGCTTCAACCCTCCAGAAGGGCGTCACAACATACGGCGAGAGAACATAAGCACCGTGGAGCACGACGCTGTCATCGGAAGAGGAAACCAGAGCGAAGCTCTCAAGTCTCGTCTGCATCCTGTCGACATACATTCTTCTCCAGGCCTCAATGTCCTGGGAGTCGTTGTCAATCGCCGCGCGCGTTAAGTTAAAGCGGAAGGGCGACGCCAGAAGCTCCGTGCCCTCGGCCACGATCGAAGCCGGAAGTCCCGTGTCCTTGGCAAAGGAGAACACGGTGTCGTCGCATTTCACGGAGACGTACTCGCCCCCGTCATCCAGCTCGAGCGCATTTCCGGAAAGCCGGGCGGGAGAGCTCTCCATGCCTTCGCTGAGGGCGATCTGGGTAAAGGCGACCTCGTATCCGCGCTCGGCATACCAGGTTTCGCGTCCGAGACGGAAGGAGACGTTCAGGAAGTACTCCGCTCCGTCGCAGGGAACGTCCGTATCAACGCTGAAATACCTGGACTTTCCCGGATCGATGCCCGCAAGGGAGCCGAAGGAGCCGCTGCGGATAACTCTGCCGTTGCGGATTATATCCCAGTAGGCTTCAACGTCGTCAAGCTTTCCGAAGAAGCGGCAGTTCTTAATGGAAATACGGTCGCGGCTGCTCCGAACGGCAAGCGCCTTGACCCATTCGTAGGCCTTCTTGACCTCAAGCAGACCGGAGCGCGGCTCCCTGTCCGGAGAGACAAGTCCGTCGACGCAGAAATTTCCGTCGTTCGGCTTGTCTCCGAAATCTCCGCCGTAGAAGAAGGTCTCTTTTCCGGACTTGCCGACAGTGCGGATGCCGTGATCCGCCCACTCCCAGATGCATCCACCCATGGAGGTCGGACATGCGTCGATAAGCTTTACGTAGTCGCAGATATCGCCGTTGGAATTGCCCATGGCGTGGGAGTATTCACAGAAAAAGTACGGTCTGCCCTTTGCCGCCTCGAACAGCTCCGGCACTTTATCCGGGTTCGGATACATGGAGCTGACCACGTCGACGCAGAGAGCGTCCCTCGCTTCACAGTAGTGAACCGGTCTTGAATCGTGCTCGTGGAGGAAATCCGCCATTGCGACATGGTTTTCACCGAACTGGCTCTCGTTTCCGAGAGACCACATTATGACGCAGGCGTGATTTCTGTCTCGGGCAAACATCCGCGCGCAGCGGTCGAGGAAGCTGAGCTTGAATCTCGGGTCGCTGCACATATAAAGCTCTTCGTGACCCTCTTCCCGGAAATAGTGCGCGCCGTGGGTTTCGATGTCGCACTCGTCGACCACAAAGAAACCAAGCTCGTCGCAAAGGTCGAGGAACCGCGGATCGTTGATATAGTGGGACGTCCGGATCGCCGTGATATTGTGGCGGCGCATCTGGACAAGGTCGCGGCGCATATCGGCCATGCTGACCGTATGGCCGCTGTCAGGGTTGGTGTCGTGACGGTTTACGCCGCGAATCTTTATGGCGGCTCCGTTCACGGTAAAGATCCCGTCAACGATCTCAACGTGGCGGAAGCCGACGTTGAAAGCCACGGCCTCCGCCGGGCAGCAGCCTCCGGAAAGCTCAAACACCGCCCGGTAGAGAACGGGGGTCTCGTTTGTCCAGCGGCGGACGTTTTCGATCCTGCACTCCACAGGCTCCCCGACGGGCTTTTCGCATTCAAAGACGACCGAGCCGTCCGGCGCAAAAAGCTTCGTTTTCAGAGTTCTTCCGCTCGTATCGCCTTCTGCGGCGGGTTCGGCTCTGAAAACGCCCGTGGTCATGTCGCTTTCCAGGTCGGCGGTAATGCCGACGTCCCAAAGCATACTTTCCGGCCTTGCCAGCAGACAGCAGTCGCGCCAGAGGCCCGACATACGCCACATATCCTGGTCTTCAAGATAGGTTCCGTCGCTGTGCTTTATGACCGTTACGGCAATGCGGTTCACGCCCTTTCGGACGCTTTCCGTAATGTCGAACTCGCTGGGAAGATGTGCGCCCTTTGAATATCCGATTTTTCTGCCGTTCACAAAAACATAGAACGCCGAATCGACGCCTTCAAAGCGAATATGGGTGCGCATTCCGTCAAAGCTGTCCGGAAGCGTGAAATCGCGGACGTAAACTCCGGTGGGGTTTGCATCGGGGACATACGGAGGGTCAAGCGGAATCGGATAGTTCACGTTTGTGTACACGGGAACATCGTATTTCCCGCACATCTGCCAGCAGGAAGGGACATCCTGAGTATCCCATCCCTCGAGACTGCAGACGGACGGGTCTTCCGGAGCGTGCTCGGGGCGGTCAAACCAGCGGAAGCTCCAACGTCCGTTCAGGTTTTTATAACGGACGGAAAGTCTGCGGCTTCCGTCCAGCGCGGCAAAAGCCGACTGAAACGGAATATAATATGCCCGGGCGCTCAAACGGTTCACAGCGGGAACCGACGGATCCTGCCATTCTTTGCAGGCGGTGTATTCTTTCAAAACCGTCACCTCTTCATAATTTTCAAAAGTAAAACAGGCTTTTAAAATCGTCAAATCCGGACGATCCGAAAAAAACTTTTCGGATCGTCCGGAAAAACTTCAGATCAGAGGCCGAGGCTTCTGAGATAGGCGCGGCTCTTTTCAGCCGCACCGAAGCAGTCGCCGTAGCAGTCGTCCTGCTCGACAATGAAAGCCTTCGTTCCGACAGAGAGGGCCGCTTCCACAACCTTTTCCATCTCTACGCAGCCGCTTCCGACGGGGTGGAACCTGAAGGTGTTTTCAACCTTCTTCTCTCCTCCGCCGACCGCATTGCCGTCCGCATCGATGAGGGCGTACGCCGGATCGGCGCTGTTGCGTCCGGTAAAGTCCTTGAGATGCACGACCGGAACCTTGCCGGCGTACTTTTTGATGTACCCGACCGGGTCGTTGCCGGAATATGTCACCCAGCACACGTCAAACTCCGGCCACATCCCGGGGATGGACTCGATGAGCCTGTCGTAAGCCAGGCCGCCGTCCGGATGGGGAACGAATTCAAAATCGTGGTTGTGATAGAGAAGACGGATGTCTTTTTCGGCAAGAGCCTTCTGCATATCCCTGAAAAGTCCGCTGATGGTGTCAAAACCCGGTTTGCCGGGGCATTTTTCTGCGGGCATCCACGGAATCGCCAGGTATTTGAGCCCGAGATCCGCGTGGTACTGCACGGTGCCTTCAAAGTCCTTCTCAAAGTTTTCATATGAGCAGTGTGTTGAGATAATGTCAAGACCGATCTCGGCACAGAGCTTTTTGAGATCCGCGGCGGAATATCCTCCGTAGTTCCCGGCAAACTCCACGCCTTCATATCCCATCTTTTTGACCGTCTCAATAGTTCCGACAAAATCCCTGTCGAGTTCATCTCTGACCGTATAAAGCTGGATACCGACTTTTGCTTTTTCTGACATAATGACCGCCTTTCTTTTCAACCAAACGAACCGCTGTGTATTTTACTTTTCAACCCTGAACGTAATGATTTCGTAAGGACCGTAGGCAAAGCTGATGCTGCTGCCGTTCACGTTCGCAGGCTGAGCCGAGCCTTCGACAAGGTCGACCGAAGAGACCTTCTCCGGAGCGAATGCAAGGCTGATGTCGGCGTTTCCGCGGCAGCCGTTGCACTCGTAGGCGCGGATAATGATACCGTTTCCGTCCTCTGCGGGCTTGACGGTGTCGATGATGATGTTTTCCGAGCTGCAGACCGCAAGGCTCTTTCCGGCCATGTCTGCGCCGAAATCATCGGCAACGCTCCAAACGACCGGATTGTTGTTGAACTCATGTCCGCGTCTCGGCGTTCCGGCAGTGCGCCAGTCGCCGGCATGGGGATAGAAAGCGTAGTTGATCTCGTGCCCGCCAAGATCTGCCAGCGGGTCCGGATGAGTCGTGCCGCGCAGCAGCGTCAGGCCGATGACATTGTCGTCGCAGCTGTGGGCATACTTGCAGTCGTTGAGCAGGGACACACCGTAGTCGCCTTCGGAGAGATCGGCAAACTTGTGGGCGTTGACTTCGAAGCGGGACTTGTCGAAGCTGGTGTTCTGCTTTGCCGGACGCAGGAAGGTGCCGAAGCCGACTTCGTATGCGGCGAACTGGCTCTTGACGTTTGCCGGGAAGTAGACGCGCATGACCTTGTGACGCTCCGTCCAGTCGATGTGGGTTCTGAAATCGATGATCGGAGAATCCGGATAAATGCAGATGTCCTGCTCGATGGCGCATTTTTCAATTTTCTTGGAAACGTGGACAACCGTTCTGAGCGGAGAATTCTCCTTGACGGAAAGCTCAACTCTCCAGTCGCAGCTGACCGGACGCTCTTTGTAAATGTCGTAGATGTTCCAGGCGTCCTCGCTCTGGGGACCGTCGCGGAAGAGGCGGATATCGTTTGCCGGAGCCGAGACTGCGTCGCGCTTCTGCGCTTTGTCGTAAACGCTGGAGAGTCTGCCGAGAGCGTCTACGGTGACGACAAATCCGTCGGTCTCCACGGTGACGGAACCGTCGCCGGCAGTGGAAACCTTTGAAGCCTTGCCGGAAACGGCGGCTTCGGAAGCCAGAGAGAACTTCGCAAATCCGAGAGCCGGCAGCTCCGCCTTGAAGGTCACGCGGGCCTTTCCGTTTCCGAGGCATTCGACGGAGGTCGGAACGGCCTTTCCGTCCGCGCCGACGACGGTTTTACCGCAGGCGGCGGAAGCGTCCGTCTCCACGGAAACAAGGGCGTCGCGGTTCCAGGAAAGGAAGTTGTAAACGGCAAAGCTTTCGCCGGAAGCGGGCTTCAGGCCGTTGGTAAACTTTTCAAGGTTGGAGAATATGAACTCATATCCTTCCTTGCAGTCTTCGGAATAGACCGGGTTGATCGAGCTGCCCGGGAGAATGTCGTGGAACTGGAGAAGAAGGATCTTTTTCCAGCCCTCGCTCAGCAGCTTCCAATCCGGGTCGGCGCCCATGAGCGAAGCCAGAACACCCAGCTTTTCGGCATTCTGGTATCCGATTTCGGCGGTTCTGTTGTTGCGCTTGATCTTTCCCTGGGTCGTAAGAGTGCCGCGGTGGGTTTCGATATAAAGCTCTCCGTACCACTTGGGAAGCTTGTCGCGCTGCGTCTCAAGTCTGGCAAAATACTCGTCGGCACGCTCCATGCGGGTTCTGGGAAGTCCGGGGAAATCCCTGAGCCTGTGGGCGTATTCGATCATCTCTCTGGTCGGGCCGCCGCCGCCGTCGCCGTGGCCGTAGGGGAAGATGACGTTGTCAAACTCGCCGTTCTGGAGATTGCGGTTCTTCGCCTCGCGGAGCTGGTCCGGAGTCGGGTTGCCGTTGTAGCATCCGGGGTTGTAGGCGACGGAGCTTATGATCTCGCTGCCGTCAAGGCCTTCCCAGCGGAACATTCCGTAGGGGAAACGGTTCTGATGCTGCCAGTGGAGCTTATAGGTGTAGAAATAGTCGGTTCCGCTCTTTTTGAGGATCTGGGGCATATTGGGCTGGAAGCCGAAGGTGTCGGGAAGCCATGCCACGTGGCTGTGGGTGCCGAATTCCTTTTCGGCAAAATTGATGCCGTAAATAAGCTGACGGACAAGGGATTCGCCGGAAACGACATTGCAGTCGCTCTCGACCCACATGGGGCCGACGCATTCCCAGCGGCCGTCCCTGATGCGCTCCTTGATCTGCTCAAAGACCGCAGGATAGTACTGCTTGGTATAGTCCATAAGCTGAAGCTGGCTGCAGGAGAAGGTGAAGTCCGGGAACTCGTCCATAAGACGGAGCATATTGGTGAAGCTGTGTCCGCACTTGCGAACTGTGTCCTTAAGCTGCCAGAGCCACGCCACGTCGATGTGGGTGTGTCCGATGAGACTGATAAGGCCGCGGACGTCGCCGTCGTCGATCTCCGCAAGTCCGTCGAGGAGGCGCTTCTCGGCCAGGGCGACGGAGGCGCGGAGCGCTTCTCCCTCAAGGTCAAGGTCGAGGTCCTTGACGGCGTTCTCGATGGCGGCGTTGACGCGAACGCGGATGTGCATATTGTCGGGCTCGCTGCCGCAGGTGCGCATGAAATCGTTCGCGATGATATAGAGATAATAGCAGCTCTCGATCTTAAGGTCGATGCGCTCAAAGCCGATACCGTTGACAAAAGTGCGGTTTCTGTGTCTGTCCCGGGTTCCGAAAACGATCACTTCAAAATCCAGGGTCTTGCCGGCCCACTCTTCACGGAGAGGTATTCTCGAGCGGTTGTCGTCAAGGCCGTGATAGGGTTCGCCGTTGATGATGACGATGCCTTCCCTGTGGGGAATATCAATTCTGAGATAGTCTCTGTAATCCGGACCGGAGAGGATCTCGTCCGGTACGGAAAGCGTGCCCTTTATAAAAATGGTGTCGCCGGTGATGACCGTCGAGCTGGTCAGCGGCGCATAATCGGACAGAAACTCATATTTTTCCGGCGCAATATACTTGGCCGCACGGTATTCCATCTGTCCGGCAGGTGTGTATGACACCTGAGTGTGGTCTCTCAGGCTCTGCGCGATGGCGTAGACCATCTGGTTATCCATTATATTCCTCCTTTGGCGGCGCATATCGGTTCCGCGCCGCTGCATAGAATTGTACTTTATGATTATAACTGTCCCGTACGCAATTTGCAAGAAGTTCTTTCAAAGATTTTCACAAAATTTATCTCTCACTGCCTATTGGAATCGCTGATACCTTATGATATAATATACTTGACTAAGTTCGCGGAGGCGTCTCTAATGGGAAATATTCTCGCACTTGACATCGGCGGCTCAAAGCTTCTCTGCGGAATCGTCTCCGAAAGCGGAGAGATCCTTGCAAAAGCTCTCGCCGAATTTCCCGACGGCTACGGCCTTTCGGAATTGAAGACCGCCGTTTTGAAGACGGCGCTGCCCCTTGCAAAAGCTTTTTCCCCCGACCGCGCCGGAGCGGCGATCCCCGGCCTCTGCGATCCGAAAAGGGGGCTCTGGGTCTATGCCCCGAAAACCGGGATCCGCGATTTCGACATAAAAAGCTTTGTGAGTGAGGAGTTCCGGCTCCCGCTGTACATCGAAAACGATGTGAACGCCTGCGCCGTCGGAGAAAAGCGCTTCGGCGTCTGCCGCGGCGTCGACGATTACCTCTGGGTCACAGTCAGCACCGGCATCGGCGGAAGCATTTTTTCGGGAGGAAAGCTTCTGACCGGTTCGTGCGGAAACGCAGGCGAGATCGGCCACGTCAAGGTCGTGCCCTCGGGACGAAAATGCGGCTGCGGCGGACTGGGCTGTCTCGAAGCGGAGGCCTCCGGAAGCGCTATCGCCGCAAAATACCTTGAACGCACCGGGAAAAAGCTTTCGGCAAAGCAGATTGCCGGGCTCGCAAAAAACGGCGACGGGGAATCCGCCGGACTGTACCGCGAAGCCGGATATCTGATAGGCACGGCTCTGGCCTGTGCCGCGAACCTGCTGAACCCCGAGTGCGCCGTGCTCGGCGGCGGAGTCGCAATGGATTTTCCCCTCCTTCTCCCCGGAATACAGAGCGCTCTCGGCTCCGGACTTTTTTCCGCGGCCAATCCCCGCTTTTCCGTCATACAGACGGGTCTCGGGTACGACGCTGCGCTTCTCGGCGCGGCGGCGCTCGCCCTCTGAACCTGACAAAAGTGTCGCACATCACAAATTCACAATACACCGATCATCACCCTATTCAAAGGAGAATACGCCAAATGAGCAGCAAAGATTTCACACCGGAAGTTCGCAGCTATCTTGACGAAGTTTCCGGCATTGTCGGACGCACCGACGAAAAAGCAATCGCCTCCATCGCAGAGATACTCCTGGCCGCCTGGAAAAACGGAAACACGGTTTTCACCGCCGGAAACGGCGGCTCCTCCGCCACGGCGTCCCACATGGTCAACGACCTCACCAAAGGCTGTGCCGTTCTCGGACGGAACGGGTTCAAGGCCGTCTGCCTCTCCGACTCCTCCGCAGTCGTGACCTGCCTTGCAAACGACTTCTGCTATGAAGACGCTTTTAAAATCGAACTGAAAACTCTCGCCTCCAAAGGCGACGTTCTCTGCGTGTTCACCGGAAGCGGAAACTCCGAAAACATCGTCCGCGCCTGTGAATACGCCCGCTCCGCGGGTATCACCGTTGTCGGCTTCCTCGGACGCGACGGCGGAAAGACCCTTCCCCTCTGCGACGCGGCGCTGGTCGCTCCGACGGACTGCATGGAGCAGATAGAAGATATCCACATGGTCGCGGAACACGCCCTTGCCACCGTTCTCCGGGAAAGACTCAAGGATGTCTGGGGTCTCGAGGTCATCTTCCCGCCCAGGGGTCACGATTTCAAGTTTGCCCTTTTCGATTTCGACGGCACCCTCTCCCTCATCCGCGAAGGCTGGCAGAAGATCATGATCCCGTATTTCTGCGAAGAGCTTTCCGCCACGCCCGAGGGCTGCAAGGAGGACCCGGCCGACATTGAAAAATGCGTCACCGAGTTTGTCGATATGCTGACCGGAAAACAGACCATTTACCAGTGCATGGCGCTTGCGGACGAGATCAACAAGCGCGGCGGCAAGGCCGAAGACCCGATGGTCTATAAGAACGAGTACATCCGCCGTCTCATGGAGAAGATCAAGGACCGCCGCGAGGGTCTTGCCGACGGAAGCATCGACCCCGAAGAGCTCCTTGTCCGCGGTTCCGTTCCGCTTCTCGAGGGCCTTCTCAACGCCGGAATCAAGCTTTACTGCGCCTCCGGCACCGACCAGCCCCAGGTCCGCGAGGAAGCCGCGCTTCTCGGTCTTGACAAGTATTTCGGCGAGAACATCTACGGCGCTCTGGACGAGCACGCGACCGCCTGCACCAAGGAGCTTGTCATCAAGAGACTTCTTGCGGAAAACAACCTTGACGGCAGCGAACTTCTGAGCTTCGGCGACGGCTTTGTCGAAATCGAACTTGTCTCCCGCATCGGCGGCTACCCCATCGCCGTCGCCACCGACGAATCCCGCAAGTTCGGCATCGACGGCTGGAAGCGCGACAGACTTGTCGGCGCGGGAGCCGGCGCGGTCATTCCCGACTTTGAAGAGGCGGACAAGATCGTCTCCTTTATCGTCAACAAATAGCCCGGCGGAAAAAGACAAGAGGCGGTAACGAAAATATGCCTTATCCGAAATTTGACAGAAGCAAGCTCTCGATCCTTCCTTTGGACGAGCGCGTCAGCGACATCGACCTCTCGGTTATGGTCGACCCGGAAGCGCCTCCCCCGCCGTTTGAAAACCCGAAGCTGGACGCCGTTGCCGACGCCGTCGTGCGGTCGAAAAAGCTCGGAGCCTCCTCCATACTCATGTACGGAGCCCATGTCATCCGCTCCGGCTGCGGCCCCTGGATGATAAAGCTCGCCGAAAACGGGCTTGTCACGCACTTTGCAACCAACGGCGCCGGAAGCATCCACGACTTTGAGTTTTCGCTCAAGGGTTACACCTGTGAAAGCGTTGCAAAGTACATAAGCGAAGGACAGTTCGGCCTTTGGAAAGAGACGGGGATCATCAACGACATCCTCCGCGACGGCGTCCGGGACGGACTGGGCGCCGGAGAAGCCATAGGACGCTATATCTGGGAGAACGATCTTCCTTATAAGAAATACAGCGTGCTCGGAAACGCATACCGACTCGGAATTCCCGCCACGGTGCACATCGGCGTCGGAAACGACATCATCCATGAGCACCCGAACTGTGACGGAGCGGTTCTCGGCGAGGCAAGCTATACGGACTTTCTCGTCTATGCAAACAGCATCGCCGGACTTGAACACGGCACATTCCTGAACTTCGGTTCCGCCGTCGCCGGACCGGAAGTATATCTCAAGTGCCTTGCCATGGCGCGGAACGTTGCCCGCCGGGAGGGACGCTCAATTTACGATATCACGACGGCGGTTTTCGATCTTCTCGACATCGAGGACGACGACTACTCCGTAACGCCGCCCAAGTCGGATCCGAGATACTATTTCCGCCCCTGGAAAACCATTCTTGCGCGCACCACCGCCGACGGAGGCAAAAGCTTCTATGTCCGCGGAACGCACAGGGAAACGCTTCCCAACCTTGCAAAAAAGATCTTCGACCGATACGGTCTTTGAGAAAAAAAAGGAAGGACGATTACCATGACTTTAGAAAGCATCAAAGAGCTTATGGCCCGTGCGCCTGAATGCGCCATAACCGTTCTGGGCGATTTCTGCCTGGATAAATATCTCTACATCGACCCCGACCTTGACGAGCCCTCCCTTGAGACCGGACTCACCGCTTATCAGGTTATCGGCAAGGGGATTTACCCCGGCGGCGCCGGCACCGTCACCAACAACCTCCGCGGACTGACCGCAAAGGTCTTCTGCGTTGGCATCGTCGGCGAGGACGGAGAGGGCTGGGAGCTTCTCAACGCCCTTGAGAAAATCGGCGCCGACACCTCCTGCATGGTCAGGGACCCCAACCGCTGCACTTCGACGTACACCAAGCCCATGCGCGGCAAGCCCGGGGATTACTCCGAGCTCAACCGCCTTGACTTTAAGAACTTTGTGCCTGTTCACGCCGATATCGAGGCGAAAATCATTGAAAACCTCAAAAAGTGCGCCGCCAAGTCCCAGGCGGTCCTTGTTCTTGACCAGTTCATCGAAGAGGACTGCGGCGTTGTCAACACAAACGTCAGAAAAGCGCTTATGGAGCTGGCCGCGGAAAGACCCGACCTTGTCATCTACGCCGACTCCCGCGCCTATATCAACCGCTTCTCCGATGTGGTCGTGAAGTGCAACAACTTTGAAGTCGTAAAGTGCGTCATGCCCGACTTTGAAGGCGACCCGGACGACAGCGTCGTCTTCGAGTGCGGCAAAAAGCTTTACGAGCGCAACAAGTGCCCGGTCTTCGTCACCCGCGGCAAGGAAGGCAGCATCTGCTTTGACGCAGAGGGAATGCACGTCTCCCCCGCCATCGACGTTCCCGGCCCCTTCGATATCTGCGGCGCAGGCGACGCTTCTTCCTCCGGCATCGTTCTCTCCCTTGCACTTGGCGCCAGCGCCGAGGACGCCGCCCAGATGGGAAATATCGTTTCTTCGATCACGATCCAGCAGATCGGAGTGACCGGTTTTGCAACTCCCGACCAGGTCATCAAGCGTTTTGAAGACTACTGTGTCTGATCCCCTCCTTACGGTAGCAATCCCCGCGCACAACGCGGAAAACTCTATAACCAGGCTCCTCTCCTCTCTCAGCAGCCAGAAGACCTCTTTCGGCTTCGAGATCCTTGTGGCGGACGACGGTTCGACGGACGGCACCGCCGCCCTTGCCGAAGGCTTCGGCGACGGGCGAATCCGCTGTCTCCGGGGTGAAAAAAGCGGAGTTTCCGCCGCCCGAAACCGCCTTATCGACGCCGCAAAGGGCAGATATATCATGTTTGCCGACAGCGACGACTATCTTCTTCCGGGAGCGCTGGAAGCGGCAGTTTCGGCGCTTGCCGAAAACGGCGCGGAGCTTGTGATTTTCGGCTTCGAGATAGAAAATACCGACACAAAGACGCTGTCTCCCTACTCAGGAGACAGCGCTCTGCTCTTTTCCGAAAGGGATTATGGAGACAACCTTCTCTCACTCTACGCAAGGAATATGCTGAACCCCTGCTGGAACAAGGCGTATTCCCTTGAGTTTCTCCGGAAGAACAATATCCGTTTTTCCGGCATAAGCTACGGAGAGGACAGGCTCTTCTGTTTCGACGTGCTTTGCCTTGCGCCGAAAGCCGCCGTGCTTTCAGAAACCTTCTACCGCTACACCCAAAGCACGCGTGAGACGCTCACGACGAAGTTCCTCCCGGAAAAATTCGACATCTGCCTTGAGATCGACAGAAGTTTTGTCCGGCTTTGCAGCCGGTTTGGCATCTCACGCGGCAAATACGCAAAGCTTGCGGACTATATGCTCGTCAAAAGCGCGCTTTCGTGCCTTGCGACGCTGAAATCCCCGTCCTGCCGGCTTTCAAAAAAAGAGCGCCGCGGTTTTGCGCGCACGGTCGTCCGAAGCGAACGGCTCTCCTCGTGCCGTGAGTTTCCCCCGGAATGCGGAAAACTCTTCCGCCTTTCCGCACGTGTTCTGCAAACGCGCAGCGTAACCCTTGCGCTTTTGATGACCTCGGGGATTCACGTTATGACAAGGCTCTTCCCCGACCGCATCCGCCGCGCAAAGCACGCGTACAACAACAAAAATTAGCTGACCTGAATCCCGCCGCCCAAGATTTGCGGCGGGATTCTTCCCTTTTTACCCTTTCAAACGCCGAAACGTCTCCAAACTGCCGCAAAAAAAACTCGCCTTGAAAATACAAAGTTCATATGCTATAATTTTATCAAATTTCTTTTCATGTTTTTTGCGAAAGGGAGGTATGTACTGTGAATCTGAAGATTGCAGTCTGTGACGACGAAAAGCTCCAGACAGACTATTTAAGCAAGCTTGCCTCCCAATGGGCAAAAATAAAACGGCACAGCATCCGAATCTTCACCTATCCTTCCGCTGAGGCGTTTCTCTTTGATTACTCCGAAGACAAGAGCTTTGACATTCTGCTTTTGGACGTTGAGATGGAAAAAATGAGCGGAGTTGAGCTTGCCAAAAAGATCAGGCAGGACAACCACATTCTCCAAATTATTTTTGTCACCGGCTTTTACGAGTATTTCAGCGACGGCTTCGACGTTTCCGCCCTTCACTACCTGATAAAACCTGCCTCCCCGGAAAAGCTCTGGCCAGTGCTCGACCGCGCTGCGGCAAACCTTTCGGGACGGGAGAGGTCAATTCTTGCCGATACACCGGACGGTGCCGTGCGTATTCCTCTCGCCGACATCACATATCTGGAATCAGACCGAATGCAAACGGTCATACACACTTCGACCGGCAGAGTTTTCCGCACCAAAAGAAAAGGCATTTCAAAGTTTCAAAGTGAGCTTGACTCTGCCTTCATACGAATCCACCGCTCCTTTATCGTAAATCTCCGGGCCGTCTCGCGCATAACCCGCACCGCAGTCTATGTAGACTGCGGCGCCGAGCTTCCGCTCAGCAGAGGACTTTACGACGAGGTACATGCCGCATTGATTCGGCAGCTCTGAAAAAAAGTATGCTGTTTGAAAAACTTATCGAAAAAAAGATCGCCTCCTACCAAAACGAGATAGTTCGGAAGTACTACGACGAGGTAGAAAATATGTACTCAAAAATGCGCGGATGGCGGCACGACTACCGTCACCACATCCAGGTCATGAAAGCGCATATGGCAAACGGGGAGTACGACGAAACACTTGAATACCTCGACCGGCTCGACGAAGATCTGACAAATGTGGAGACCGTCGTAAGGACCGGCAACCGCATGGCCGATGCCGTGCTCAACAGCAAGCTTTCCGTCGCCGCTGCAAAAAAGATCACCGTCAAGGCAGATGCGAATATCCCCGTCTCCCTTTCGACTCCGGAACTCGACTTCTGCATCATAATCGGAAACCTCATCGACAACGCCATAGAAGCCTGCGCCGGTCTGCGGGAAGAGGAACGACTCATCCGGGTCTACCTGGAGATGAAGGGACACTACCTCTATGTTTCGGTGTCCAACACAGCGTCCGGAAAGAAAAAACATAAATTCGGCGAGATTTTCAAAAGCACAAAATCATCCGGTCACGGTTTCGGTCTTTTGCGGACCGACGAAGTCGTTCGCAAAAACGGAGGCTATATCACGCGAGCAAGCGAGGACGGCGCGTTCACGACCGAGGTTCTCCTTCCCCAGCAATAGCAAACAAATCCCGCGAAGCCTTCTGCATTTCGTATCAAATATGCGCATTTGGTATCGAAACAGCACGGCTTCGTTTTTTTTGTAGTATACTGAAAATACGCAAAGGGGGAACGATCCATGAAAAAAACAGGAAAAAACAAGTATACAAAACTCGGCTGCCTTGCATGGGCGGCAAAAAATCTCTGGCGCATGGACAGGAATTTCTGTTTATTTCTCATCCCAACCATACCACTCACCGTATTTTACGGTCTTGCAGAGTCGTATTTCCCCAAGCTCCTTTTGGACAGTCTTGAAGCCAAGGAAAACTTATTTCGGCTCACAGTTGTCATCACCGCCTATCTCGCCTTGCTGCAGGCGGTCAAACTTCTTACAAGATTTTTTGACTCCCGCTGCAATTCAAAGAAGTACAGCTTCAGCCTTACATACCAGATTCAGCTCAGTCAGAAGCTATGGCAGTCCGACTATCAGCTGACCGAAACTCAGGATTATCAAAAAACGCGCTCACATGCCTTCGACGACGCGATTCACGGAAACTGCTCTCCGGAGTTTTTCTGGCTGGATCTTAAAAAATTTCTTATCAGCCTTATCGGCATCTTCACCTATGCTTCACTTCTGGCGTATCTTGACCCTGTCATCGTCGCCGTCACAGCAATTACTGCGGCTGTTCATTTTTTCTCCTCCCGCTGGGAACAGCATTACTATGAAAAGCACAAGGATCTCTGGGAAAAGGAAAAACGCCGCAAAAGTTATCTCGAAGGAATTTCCCTGGAATTTTCCCGGGCAAAAGACATCCGTCTTTACGGAATGCAGGACTGGATTGAAAAAATGCTTCACGGATACCAGTCGTTCATTCTGATGTGGGAAAACCGCTGCAATCTCCGCGGAACTCTTGCCGCAATAATCACCGCATTTCTCACGCTTTTACAAAACTGTACTGCTTACTTGGTTCTGATAGGAATGCTCCTGCGCGGTGCGCTCTCCGTGGGCGATTTCGTCTTTTACTTCGGTATCGTCTCGACGGTCTCAATGTACTTTTCCGGAATAATCAACTGTGCTTCGGAGCTTTTCAAGCGAATGGAAAAGATCCGGTATTACCGCGAATACTTCGACTATCCGGACAGCTTCAACCACGGCGGCGGCTGTCCGCTTCCCAAGGGCGCTCCGAAAATCGAATTCAGAAACGTATGGTTTAAATACGAGGGCGCAAAAGATTACACGCTCAAGGGCATTGATCTCACTATCTCCCCCGGAGAAAAACTTGCCCTTGTCGGCATGAACGGAGCAGGAAAAACAACGCTCGTGAAATTGCTTTGTGGGTTCTATATGCCCACAAAAGGGGAAATTTTTGTGGGCGGACGACCTATAACCGATTACAACATCGACGAATACTATACTCTCATCTCCGCCGTGTTTCAGGACGTCAATATGTGTGCGCTGAAAATAGGTGAATTTGTCTCCAGCGCCGCTCCGAATGTTCCCTCTGCCCGGACTAAAACCGAAGACGCTCTGCGAATGGCCGGACTAAGCGAAAAGCTCAGCACCCTGCCGGACGGCATTGATACATACCTCATGAAAGGTATCTACCCCGGAGCCGTCGATCTTTCCGGAGGCGAAACTCAAAAGCTTCTGCTTGCCCGCGCCATTTACAAAAACGGCAGCATTCTCATCCTGGACGAGCCTTCCAGCGCGCTTGACCCCATAGCAGAAAACGAGCTTTATCTTAAATACAACACGCTCACCCATGGCAAGACCTCGCTCTATATATCCCATCGGTTTGCTTCAACACGTTTCTGCGACCGCATCATTCTCCTGGACGGCGGAAAGATCACAGAATCCGGTTCCCACGGGGAGCTTATGAACAAATGCGGCAAATACGCCGAAATGTTCGCCGTCCAAAGCCGCTATTACAGGGAGGGCAACGTCAATGCATAGCCTTAAAGTCAATCTGCGTATGCTGAAAATACTCCGCTCTTACAGTCCGGGCTATTATCTTCTCTGTGCTTTCACTTCTCTCTTTGGTCAGCTTCAGTTCTATTACAATCTCTGGATTTCAGCGGAGATTGTAACCGAACTTTCAAACTCCCGGGATGTACAGAAAATCTGGTTTCTTGTCGCAGCGGCTCTGTGCGTAAACCTTTTGCTCAAACTTTTCTCGGCGCTGCTGGATTATCTGTCAAGAAAAGCCCACGGACTTTTACTTGCAAACGAAAAGGCCGCTTTCACCAAAAAGCTCCTCTCCCTCGACTATGCCAAGCTGGAAGACCCGGAAATTCGCAATCTGCGGCGAAAAGTCGAGGAAAACAGCTATATAAACAACTACGGCTCAAACTATTTCATCACCCATATCCGCGCCCTTATGGATATTTTATTTAATCTCGCATATTCCGCCTTTTTGTTTGCAGAAATGATCTCTTACGCTGCAAAAAACGGTTTTGACGCTGCCGCATTGCTTCTCGGCCTCTCGATGTGCGCCGCAGTCGCCGGACGCATTATTCTTTCCAATTACGGCGCAAAAAAGACCGGAGAAGCCGACAAACGTCTCGGCGACGCTATGCTTGAAATAAACCGGTATTCCCGCGGTTTTCCGACCTCCAATTCCATGGGAAAAGACGTACGCATATACCGGCTCGCCCCGATTGTCGAGGAGCTCGACCGCAGGGCCATTGACATGCAGACAAAATTCTTTAGCGAGTTTTGGAACACGATGTTCAAATATATCGATTTACCCGAGTCTGGCGTAAACTTTCTGATCAACACGCTTTCCTATCTCTTCACCTGTTATTATTGCCTTGCCGGAGTTTTTCCGATCGGCAGCGTTATCAAATATGTCGGCTATCTGAACCGGTTCACAGGAAACGCAGAACTGCTCTTTGAAAATATTTTTCAGCTTAAATATAACACCGTGTTTTTGGAACAGTATCTCGAGTTTTTTGACATTAAAAACGACATGTATCAGGGATCTCTTTCCGTTGAAAAGCGCAGCGACAGAAAATTCGACGTAGAATTCAAAAACGTCTCCTTTTGCTATCCGGGAAGCGATGAATTTGCCATTAAAAATATCAATTTCAAATTCCGCGTCGGCGAAAAACTTGCCGTGGTCGGCATGAACGGTTCCGGAAAGACAACGCTCATAAAGCTTCTCTGCCGGCTTTACGACCCAACGGAAGGCGAGATCGTCATGAACGATTTCAACATCCGCAAATACGACTATCGCCAATACCTTGACCTTTACTCCGTCGTGTTCCAGGATTATAATCTGCTCGCTTTTTCCCTGGGACAGAATGTCGCTGCTTCTCCGGAGTTTGATAAAAACCGTGTAAAAGCGACCCTCTGCGATGCAGGCTTCGGCGAAAGGCTCGACACTCTCCCCCTCGGTATCGAAACTCCGCTGTACAAAAACTTTGACGCCGACGGCGTCGAGATCTCCGGCGGCGAAGCCCAGAAGATAGCCCTTGCCCGCGCGCTTTACCGAAGCTCCCCCTTTATTATTCTTGACGAGCCTACCGCCGCGTTGGATCCCATGGCTGAGGCAGAGATTTATTCCCATTTTAACGACATCGTCGGGGGAAGGACCGCGATATACATAAGTCACAGGCTCTCCTCCTGCCGCTTCTGCGACAGAATACTTGTCCTGGACCGCGGCGAGATCGTCCAGTACGGCACGCACGAGGAACTTCTCTCCGACGAAAACGGAAAGTACTTTGAGCTCTGGAACGCACAGGCGCAGTATTACAACGAAAAAAATACCTGAACCCTGTTCTCAACATTCAGTGCCGCTGTGAAAAGCTTCACAGCGGCACTGTCCTTAAATTTTCAGCAATATTTTCGACAAAATATAAATTTTCTCTTTACAATACGGCAAACATGTGCTATACTTGTTCACAACGAATCTTTAAGGCGGTACAGAGAGACCGGCAAGATCAAAATCGTCGTCCTGCCGTGTGCGCCTTTGTGCCCAGCAGGCCGTTTTTTTATGTCTTTTCCCAAGGGGGGCGAATTGCATGGAACTCAAGTCAAGGCTCATGGACGGCGCTTCCGTCAAACGCGCCGTTGTCCGCATCTCCCACGAGATAATTGAACACAATCACGGAACCGACGGACTCGCACTTATCGGAATCCGCCGCCGGGGCGTTCCCCTTGCCGAAGAGATCGCCGAAAACATTTTCGCGATTGAAAACGTCCGCCTTCCCGTCGGCGAACTCGACATCACGCTCTACCGTGACGATCTCACGGCGCTCGGTCCCGGCGCGCGCATAAACGCCACCTCGGTTCCCTTCGACGTGACCGGTAAAAAGCTCATCCTTGTGGACGACGTGTTCTACACCGGGCGCACCGTTCGCGCCGCCATCGAGGCCATCTTCAGCCTCGGCCGTCCCGAGTGCATCCAGCTTGCCATTCTCATCGACCGCGGACACCGTCAGCTTCCCTTCCGCGCCGACTTCATCGGGAAAAACGTTCCCACAAGCCAGTCCGAGGTCATCAAAGTCATGGTTCCGGGCATCGACGGGGAAAGCGGAGTGTTTCTTTACAGCCGATAAAGCTTATTCTCCACCACGCGCAGCAAAAGCGATTAAAACGGAGGGAATCCGCTTTAATACATAAAAAATCTGCAAAGCAGAAAACGGAGGAAAAAAAGTGAAACTGATCTACAAAGTAGAAGACAAGCCCAAATTCGGCCAGTTGATCGTCTTCGCAATCCAGCAGCTTCTTGCCATAATGGCGGCAACTCTGGTCGTGCCGGTCATCACCAACGGCAGCGTTACCCAGAACATTGAAGACGGCGTCATCAACTGGGAGTTCACCAATCCCATGAGCACCGCAGCGGCGCTGTTCGGCGCCGGCATGGGCACTCTGGTCTATGTTCTCTTCACCAAAGGCAGAAGCCCGGTGTTCCTTGGTTCATCTTTCGCATTTCTCGGCTCCATGGCTGCGGCCTTTGCAGGAGCTGTTTCTGCTCAGGCAGGTTTCCTCGGCCTCATCATCGGCGCGGTCTTCGCCGGTCTCGTCTACGTCGTCATCGCCCTTGTGGTCAAGGTTGCCGGCGTAAAATGGATTTCCCAGCTTATGCCTCCCGTCGTCATCGGCCCCACCGTTGCGATCATCGGTCTTTCCCTTGCCGGAAACGCCATCGGCGATCTCCAGACCGCTCCTGCCGGCGGCAGCTCCAAGGTCGCCATTGTCTGCGGCCTCGTCACGCTCATCGTCACCATGCTCTGCTCCACCTACGGCAAAAAAATGATGAAGCTCATCCCCTTCATCATCGGCATCCTGGCCGGCTATGCCGTCGCGCTGGTCTTCACCCTTATCGGCAACGCCGCAGATATCGACGCGCTCAAGGTCATCAGCTTTGACTCCTTCAAGGCGCTTGTTGAAGGCGGCGTAACGCTCAAAACCTTCATCAGCGTCCCTGAGTTCACTTTCCTCCAGGCTTTCAAGGGCATTAAGGACATCAATGCCACCTATATCACCACCATTGCAGTAGCTTACGTCCCCGTTGCGTTCGTGGTCTTTGCCGAACACCTTGCCGACCACAAGAACATTTCTTCCATCATTGAAAAGGATCTTCTCGAGGATCCGGGTCTGCACCGCACGCTTCTCGGCGACGGCGTCGGCTCCATGGTTGGAGCGTTCTTCGGCGGCTGCCCCAACACCACTTACGGCGAGTCCGTCGGCTGTGTTGCGATCACCGGCAACGCCTCCGTCGTCACCATTATCGCCGCCGCTGTCGGCGCGATGATCATAGCGTTTATCAATCCCTTCGTTGCGTTTGTAAACTCAATTCCCTCCTGTGTCATGGGCGGCGTGTGCATGGCTCTTTACGGATTTATCGCCGTCAGCGGTCTGAAGATGATTCAAAAGGTCGACCTTGAGGACAACAAGAACCTCTTCACCGCATCTGCCATCCTCATCACCGGCATCGGCGGCCTGACCGTTTCCTTCGGCGCCGTCACGCTCACCTCCATCGCCTGCGCGCTCATTCTCGGTATCGTCGTGAACCTCATCCTCTACGGAAAGGCAAACCCCGTAGACTCTCTCGACGTTTTCGGT
>JAEDMJ010000088.1 GCA_016303065.1 Clostridiales bacterium | reverse complement strand
CTGGACAACCTCTCCGGAGGCCACGGGGGCGTCCGTCGGGTAATAGGCGGCGTCAAGATCCCTGACGATCCGCTTTGTGACCGTCGCCGGAACGCCGCTTTCCGGAGTAAAGGCCGAAATGGTTCCGTCCGTAGCGTAATCCACCGTATAAAGCGACGGAACGTATGCGCCCTCGATTTTCACGGCGGCGCGCATGAATTCGGCTTTCGTGCAACCCTTCATGTCGCGGTAAAGCGTGATAAGCTCGGGGAGCATCTCTTCACCTTCGCCGACGGAGACGACGTCGACGAAATCCGCCATCGGTTCGGCGTTGTAGGCGCACGGCCCGCCGACGATGACGAGGGGATCCTTCTCACCCCTGTCCGAAGCGCGGACAGGGATTCCGGCAAGGTCGAGCATCTCCAGAACATCCGTATAGCACATCTCGTACTGAAGCGTGAAAGCGACGATGTCAAATTCCGAAAGAGCGTCCCCGCTTTCGAGCGTTCCGAGTTTTACGCCGTTTTTCCGCATTGCGTCGGCCATGTCGGGCCACGGGCAAAAGCTCCGCTCGCACCAGCAGAAGTCGAGACGGTTCAAAACTCCGCAGAGAATCTTCATGCCGATGTTCGACATTCCGATCTCATATGTATCCGGAAAGCAGAAAGCAACACGAACTTCGGCCGATCTGTCCTTCATCGTTCCGCCGAATTCTCCGCCAACGTATCGTCCGGGTTTCTCCACCCCGGAAAGTATTTTTTTCAGCTCTTTATCCATATTGTTCCGATTCCGTTTCATTTGAATATACTGTTCAACTTTTTTATTATATCATGTTTTCCGCGGCATTTCAACCGGAGCTTTGGGAACGGGAAAGTCCGCGGGTCAAAAATTTCCCCGCTTTTTCCAGACAGTCCATCCAAGCGCAAGCCCGCAGACAAAAAGCGATACGTTCCCGGATCTCACCCAGAGCCACAGACCTGCGCCGGACACTCCGAGCGCGCAAATCAGAGAGAGCACCGCCGAGGCCTTCTCCGCCGCGGAGAAAGGCAGTATTCTTTTGAAAAAAGCTCCGGCGACCGTTCCCCCGTCCAAACCGTCCGCGGGGATCAGGTTGTATACCCCGAGGAGTATATTCGCGCCTGCGGCCGTATACAGAAATCTGTTCCCCTTTGCCGCAAACGCCAGCGCAAACCCCAAAATCAGATTAAGCGCCGGCCCCGCCGCGGCGCACACTGCGTCGCAGGCATAGCTTGTAAGCCCGGGAAACCGCGCGTTCAGAGCTATCCCCGACAGTTCAAAGGTCACGGAGTCAAGTCTTCCCCCAAAACATCTCGCCATAAGCAAATGGGCGCCTTCGTGGACCAAAACGGCGGCCAATGCCGCAAAAGCCGTGTCCAGGCCGCAAAACAAAACGATTGCCCCGGCCAGAAGAAGAAAGCTTCCCCGTATCCTCACGTCGATCATTTTCTTCCCAGCCCCCAGACCTCTGCGATCCGCCCAAGCTCCCTGCCTTCGCCGTTCAGCTCCGCCGCCTCCCGTCCCACCGCCGTCACAAACTCCCCAAGCTCCGAGCTTCCCCCGACGGGCTCCCCGCCGTTAATCGCCGAAAAGAGCAGAGCCGCCGCAAACGCCGCCGCACCGATCACAAGCCACAGCTTTTCGTTCCTTCTCATTTCCCTCCGCCTTTCCCCCGGGCCGAACGCTCTGACCTCTTGATATTTTCACCCCGGAGAGTTATAATATAACAGTGATATCTATGCGAAGGAGCCTGACGTAATGAAGAAAACTTCTCTCCTGCTGTCAATACTGCTTTTTGCGGTTTTTCTGTCCTCGTGCAGGGAGGAAACAGTCATAGATTCGGCCGCCGCTCTGGCGCAGGTCCGCGTCGGAGCCGTCGAAGGCACCGCCGGAGCGGTCTACGCTCAGAAGTGCGGTTCCGAATTTGTCTCGCTCTACCCCGATACCGACTCCGCGGCCGCCGCGCTTATCTCCGGGGAGATCGACTGCATCGTCTCCGATCTGTACCGCGCCAGGGAAACCGTCAACAGCTTCGACGGGATCACGACCACCGAAGAGAAAATAATCGAAGAGCTCGAATTCTGCGCCGCAGTCCGCGCGGACGACTTTGACACCCTCGCCGCCGCGGAAGTTGTCACGGCGGAAGCTTCAAAGGACACCGGATTCACAAAGCTCTGCCGCGGCTTTTCCGAAAACCTCGGCGCAGATCGCG
>JAEDMJ010000019.1 GCA_016303065.1 Clostridiales bacterium | reverse complement strand
CTTGGGAAAAAAATCAGATAAGCTTCGCAGAAAGAAAGGGTTTGTATGCTGAAAATTGAACACCTCACAAAGACTTACGGGTCGAAGACGGCCGTGGACGATCTCTCTCTCGAGATAAAGCCGGGAGAGATCTGCGCGTTCATCGGCCACAACGGAGCCGGCAAGACGACGACGATAAAGGCCTGCTGCGGACTGCTCACTCCGGATTCCGGGGAGATATATATCGACGGAATATCCGTTGCCGGAGAGCCGGTGAAGGCAAAATCCCGTCTGGCATATATTCCGGACAATCCGGATCTTTACGATTTCATGACGGGGATACAGTATCTCAACTTCACGGCGGATATTTTCGGCGTGGGAGAGAGCGAACGGAACGAAAAGATCAGCCGCTATGCCGGGGTTTTCGGCATTACTCAGGCGCTTGGGCAGGCCGTCGGCACATACTCCCACGGCATGAAGCAGAAGCTTGCTTTGATTTCGGCGCTTATCCATTCGCCGAAGCTCATTATAATGGACGAGCCCTTTGTCGGTCTTGACCCGAAGGCCTCCCACGAGCTTAAGGCTCTGATGCGGGGGATCTGCTCCGACGGCGGCGCGATATTCTTTTCGACCCATGTTCTCGAGGTCGCGGAAAAGCTCTGCAGCCGCGTGGCGATAATCAGAAACGGAAAACTCGTGCGCTTCGGGGAGATGGAGAAGGTCAGGGGGGACGAATCCCTCGAATCGGTCTTCCTCGAGCTGGAGGGCGGAGAAAATGCTTAAAGCCCTTGTCAGAAAGCAGTGTATGCAGATGCTGTCGGCGCTCTATATCGACCGGAGAAAGGGCGGACGGCGTTCCCCGGTGACGGTTTTTCTCTATTTGGGACTGTTTGTGTACTGCTTTGCCATGTTTGCGGTCATGTTTTTCGGGATTGCATCGGCGATATGCGGCCCGCTTCTTGAAAGCGGAGCCGGGTGGCTCTATTTTGCGCTGATGGGCATTGCCGCCACTGCGATCGGCGTTTTCGGAAGCGTCTTTACGGCGTATTCCGCGCTCTATGCGGCAAAGGACAACGATCTTCTGCTTTCAATGCCGATCCCTCCGGGAAAGATACTTCTGGTGCGAATGCTCGGATGCTATGCCACCGCATTCCTGTTTGAGGCTCTCGTCATGGCGCCGGCGTCCGTCGTGTATTTCATGAATTCCGCTCCGGGCGCAGTGCCGGTAATAATGTGCGCGGTGAACGCGCTGGTTCTGCCCCTTGGGGCGCTGGTGATCTCCTGCATTTTGGGCTGGGTGATCGCGCTCGTTTCCCCGCTTTTCAAAAACAGGAGCTTTGTGAGCGTGGCGCTGAGTCTTATATTCATTGCGGCCTACTTTTTCCTGTATTCAAAAATGAACAGCGTTATAAGCCTTGTGCTTGCGAACGCCGGCGCCGTCGGAGAAAAGGTCAGGATCTTTGTCTGGCCGCTCTACTGCATGGGCAGGGGAGCCCAGGGCGACGTTTTGCTGGGGGCCGCCTTTGTCGGGATTTCGGCCGCCGTCTTCGGGGCGGTGTATTTCGTCATGTCAAAAAGCTTCATAAAGCTTGTCACGACGCAAAAGGGCGGAACGGGAGCGGCTTACCGCGGGAAAAAGCAGCGCGCTTCCTCGGTCGACGCAGCGCTTCTGAAAAAAGAGCTTCTCCATCTGAAAAGCAGCGCGGTGTATATGCTGAACTGTGCTCTGGGCACGCTGCTGCTGCCTGCGGCGTCGGTCGTTATACTTGTGAAGAAAAACTGGATAATGGGGCTTTTGGGCGGCGCGCCGGAGATTTTGACGGAAAATCTTCCCGTGCTGGGGTGCGCTGCGGTCTGTCTGGCGGCTTCGATGAACGATCTGACGGCGCCTTCGGTCTCCCTGGAGGGAAAGAGCCTCTGGATTTCCCGGTCGCTTCCGGTGCGCCCCTGGAAAATTCTGAAGGCGAAAATAAATATGCACCTTCTTCTGACGCTTGCCCCGGTGTTCGTTGCGGCCGTCTGTGCGGCGATTGCGCTCGGCGTCAGTCCGGCGGAAGGCGTTCTCATGGCGGCCGTGTCGGGAGCGTACGTTTTGTTCGTCGCGGCGATGGGGCTTTGCCTCAACCTTCTGATGCCGAATCTTGACTGGGTCAGCGAAACGGCGGCAGTCAAGCAGAACATCGGAGTTTTGCTGGCGCTTTTCGGAAACTGGGCGGTAATTCTGCTTCTGGGCGGACTTTTTGCGCTTTTGCAGGAATACATATCTTCGGGATGGTTCCTGGCGATTGCTTTTGCCGTGCTGGTTTTGGCCGCCGGGGGACTGATTCTCTGGATCCGGAAAAAAGGCGCGGAGATATTTGCGTCCCTCTGATATGCTTGACATATGCCGGGATATCTGATATAATACCGAAAATATTTCCTGTGGGGGAGTAGCATACGCGGTGAAAAAAACTTTGCCGCGCAGCAAGTCAACATACTGACTTTGGAATTTTGAAGTCTGGCTTGCTTTAATTTGCGAGACTCATGTATGGCCGGCTGTACATGCGTCTCTGTATTCTTTAACTGGTTTTACGGATCCGGGTGCAGCTTTCGCTGTGCGTCGGGTCCGTTGCTTTTTCATTGGGTCAGGACAAGAAGGAGTCGGGTTTTTATGGATTGGAACGTCATGTTTTTTGTGAACAGTGCGGCGCTCGGCGTCGGACTGGCGATGGACGCGTTTTCGGTCTCGCTGGCAAACGGCCTGAACGAGCCGGGGATGAAGCGGAGAAAGATGACCGGCATCGCCGCGGTGTTCGCCGTTTTTCAGGCGATTATGCCTCTGATCGGTTGGGTGTGCGTCCACACGGTAGTTCGGTATTTTTCTGCGTTTGAAAAGTTCATTCCCTGGATTGCCCTCGGGCTTTTGGGCTTTATGGGCGGAAAAATGCTCTGCGAAGGGATCAAAAACCGGGATGACGGGACGGAAAAGCCGCGGGTCGGTTTTTGGGCGCTGATGCTGCAGGGAATTGCGACTTCGATCGACGCGCTGTCCGTCGGGTTTACGATTGCCGATTACAACTGGGTAAAAGCGCTTGTGTGCGCGCTTATAATTGCGGCGGTGACTTTTGCGATATGCATGGGCGGCCTCTGGTGCGGAAAAAAATTCGGGACAAAGCTTTCCAACGCAGCGTCGATTCTTGGCGGAGCCATACTTATCGCCATTGGGATCGAGATTTTCATAACCGGGCTTATCGGCTGAGCGCGGCGGCTTTTGAAAAACGGAGAAGACGCGCCTTTCCGGGCTCATGAAAAAAGTGGAGCGCGCCCGTTTTCGGGAGAAGATTTTGTGCTTTTTGACGCTGAAATTTTCGGAAAAATATGGTATAATACCGTCAGGGTCAAGTGAAACGCCGCTAAAATCCGGCGGTTACGACGCGTTTTCCCGCACGGATGACCCCGGCGGGGGAACGGGGATGACGTACGATACTTTTTAAGGAGAAAAGAATGCGCAAAACAAAAATTATCTGCACGATCGGTCCTGCCAGCAGCGACGAAGAAACCTTTACCAAAATGTGCGAAAGCGGGCTCAATGTCGCCAGAATTAACTTTTCCCACGGAACCCACGAGGAACATGGAGAAAAAATAGATATGATAAAGCGGGTCCGGGAAAGGCTCGGCCTGCCGATTGCGATCATGCTGGACACCAAGGGCCCCGAATATCGTATAAAGACCTTTGAAAACGGAAAGATAACGCTTTCCGACGGAGACAGCTTTACGTTTACAACGGACGACGTCGTCGGAGACAGGACAAGAGTTTCCGTGAGCTATCCCCACCTTGTGGAAGAGCTCCACGTGGGAGATACGGTCCTTGTCAACAACGGACTGGTCGTTTTTGAGGTTGAAAAGCTTGAAGGCAGCAACGCCGTGTGCCGCGTTGTCGCCGGGGGAGAGCTTTCGGACCGGAAGAGCATGAATTTCCCCAACAAGATAATGAAACAGGACTATCTCAGCGAACAGGACAAAAAGGATATCATTTTCGGCCTTGAGAAGGACGTGGATTTTATTGCGGCGTCTTTTGTCTCCTGCCAAAAAGACGTTATGGCGATCAGAGAGCTGCTGGATGCCAACGGCGGCCACGACGTTGGCATTATCGCAAAAATTGAAAACCGCGCCGGCGTTGACAACGTCGAAGAGATATGCGAAGTGGCGGACGGGATCATGGTTGCAAGGGGCGATCTCGGCGTCGAGATACCGTACGTCGAGGTTCCGGCGATCCAGAAATACCTTATCCACAAGTGCCGCCTGCTTGGAAAGCGGGTCATAACCGCCACGGAGATGATGGAGTCCATGATCCACAATCCGCGTCCGACACGGGCGGAGATATCCGATGTGGCGAACGCGGTTTACGACGGCTCTTCCGCGATCATGCTTTCGGGAGAAACCGCATCGGGAAAATATCCCGTCGCCGCGGTCAGGACAATGGCGGAGATCGCCCTTTACACGGAAGAGCACATCAACTACAAAGAGTGGTTCGAAACGACCAGATACCGCATAAAGAACAATCTGGACGCTATTTCCCACGCGACCTGTGCAATGGCCATTGACGTAAACGCAAAGTGCATCGTGGTGAACACGATCACCGGGCGCACCGCGCGTATGGTCAGCCGTTTCCGCTGCCCTGCGGACATTATCGGCACGACCACAAGCGTTCGCGCGTGGAGACAGCTCAGCCTCAACTGGGGCGTTACGCCGGTTCTCAGCGAGCAGTACGATTCGCTCGAAGTCGTTTTCTACCAGGCAATGTGCCGGGCAAAAGAGGTTTTGACGCTTCAGCGCGGCGACAATGTGGTTTTGACCGGAGGACAGACCAACGGTTTTTCGGGAAATACCAACATGATAAAGGTCGAAGTCATAAAGTAAAACGAAAAAACACAGAAAGCCGCACCGGAAACGCCTGTTTTTAGGCGCGGCTTTTGGCGCAGGGAGGAAATTTTTCTTGCCGCTGCGGCTTTCCCGTGATATAATAAAAAAAGAAATGCGAAGGGAGTGCGGAAAATATTATGAGCGCAAAAGTATTTTTTTCAAAGGAGATAACGCCCGAGCGTATTTTTGAGATATACGGTCGTCTTGGAAAAGAGCTTCCCGGAAAGGTTGCCGTAAAGGTTCACTCCGGGGAGATCGGAAACCAGAATTTTCTCAGACCCGAGCTTTGGAAGAAAACGGTCGACGCCGTGAACGGGACCGTTGTGGAGTGCAACACCGCCTATGAAGGCTCGAGGGACACGACGGAAAAGCATATGAAAACCATTTCCGAGCACGGATGGGACAGGTATTTCAACGTGGAGATACTCGATTCCGGCAGCGGGGATCTGGTTTTGGATATCCCCGACGGGAAAATCATCAAAAAGAACTATGTCGGCGCAGGAATCGGGAAATACGATTCCATGCTTGTCCTTTCCCATTTCAAGGGGCACCCCATGGGCGGGTACGGCGGAGCGCTGAAACAGCTTTCCATCGGAGTCGCCTCCGCCTTCGGAAAAAAGTATATTCACGGCGCGGGCGTTCCGGAGGACTTGTGGACGGCGGATCACGACAGCTTTCTCCTTTCCATGGCGGACGCCGCGGCGTCAGTTGTCAGGTATTTCAAGGGCAACGCGGCGTATATAAACGTGATGATGAATATGTCGGTGGACTGCGACTGCTGCGCCGTTGCGGAGGATCCCTGCATGGCGGATATCGGCGTGCTGGCGTCCCTTGACCCCGTTGCGCTGGATCGCGCCTGCCTTGACCTTGTCTATGCTTCCCGGGACCCGGGAAGGGATCATCTTGTGGAACGCATCGAGTCGAGAAACGGCTGTCTGACCGTCGATGCGGCCCAGGCTCTGGGCGTCGGTTCAAAAGAGTACGAGCTTGTGTGCATCGACTGAAAGCGCCGGAGGAAAACCGATTTGAAAATCACCGAGGTTGCAGCCGCCCTGATAACGGACGGGAGAAAGTTTTTGATTTGCCGCCGCCCGCCGGATAAGGCCAGGGGGCTTTTGTGGGAGTTCGTCGGCGGAAAGCTTGAGCCGGGTGAGACCGGGCGTGAAGCTCTTGTGCGCGAGTGCATGGAAGAGCTGGGGGTTGCCGTGTCCGCAGGCGGGCAGTTCATGGAGGTGGTCCACGAATATCCCGATCTGACGGTCCGCCTTACCGTGTTTTGGGCATCCATTTCTTCCGGAGAGCCGAAAGCCCTGGAACACAGCGAGATAAAATGGATAACTCCGGAAGAAATAGACGAATATGAGTTCTGCGCCGCGGACGGTGAGATTCTTGAAAAGATCAAAAACGTCTTTGGCGGGGAAGGGGAGCTCAAAGAGCCGGCGCGGGAAGACGCCGCAGCGGAAAAGAAAAAGAAGCTCTTTCTCGATCAGAAAGAGCTTCTGGACACTTTTTTGAGCACCGGAGCGCTGAGCCCCGAACAGTACAAAAAGAGCCTTGACGGGCTGAGAACGAAAATGGGGACCGACGGATAGGCTGCTTTCAGTCTTCATAGCGCGAGGCGGACTTGATATAGCGTTCGTTCTCGCGCTTTTCGTCTCTTGCGGCGAGGGCGTCGCGCTTGTCGTACAGCTTTTTGCCCCGGCAGAGTCCGACCTCAACCTTTACCCTGCCGTTTTTGAAATACAGCCGCAGCGGAACGAGGGTGAGCCCGTCCTGTTTGATCTTCATGAAAAGCTTCAGGATCTCGGCTTTGTGCATCAGTAGTCTGCGGGTGCGGAAGGGGTCCTTGTTGTATATGTTTCCCTTTTCGTAAGGGGAGATGTGCATTGCGACGGCGAACAGCTCTCCGTCCTTGACGGTGCAGAAGCTGTCCTTCAGGTTCACGTTTCCGGCGCGGAGGGACTTGACCTCTGTGCCGGCGAGTTCGATGCCGGCTTCGTATTTGTCAAGCACGAAATAATCGTGGAAAGCTTTTTTGTTCTGGGCGATGGTCTTTTCGGCGCCGTGAGAGGCCATATGCTTGATTCCTCCTTTGAGGAGCTGGATATGTACGCCGGGCCTTTTCAAAACCCGGTAACTTTTAATATTTTACCATTGCAGAGGTAATGTGTCAAGCCGAAACCTGTCGCTGAGCAACGCGCCGGCGGTTTTGGCGGATGCCGGGAGGAAAATTTTTTGATAACAGACGTTTTTTCAATGGCAAAGACTCCGGAGGAAAAGCTGCTTGCAAAAAAGGCCTCGGACAAGGCCGCAAGAGCCCTTCGCACCTGCAAAACGGAGAACATGAAATTTCTCACTCCGGCCGAGGCGGCTTTTCTCGGGGCGTTCTGCGCCCGGGCGGGTATCAGAGCCGTGTTTGACGGGGGATACGCCGGGGCGGAACGAAAGATTGCTCTTTTTCCTCCCGAATGGCAGGACACCGCGGAGCCCGACGCCTGGATACCGGAGGAAAGTCCCGTGTGCGCGCTGCACGTGAAAGCCGGGGGAGGCATGGAGCTTTCCCACCGGGACTGCCTCGGGGCGCTTATGGCCGCGGGAATAAAGCGGGAGACGATCGGAGATATCTGCGTTTGCGGCGGGGAGTGCTGGGTCTTCTGCCTTTCGGAGATTTCGGAGTATATAATTCAAAACGTGAAGACGGCTTCAAGGGCGAAGGTCGTGATACGCCGTGCGTCAAGGGACGAGGTTCCCGCTCCGGACTCCGACGGAGAGGAGCTGAACGTCACGGTGCCGTCAATGAGACTTGACTCCGTCGCCGCCGCCGGATTCAGACTTTCGCGGGAGGAGGCGAAGGAGTCGATCCTTCGGGGACTTTGCAGCGTGGGACATATCCCGGAGGAAAAGCCGGACGCCCAGGTGGAGCAGGGGGATCTGATCTCCTTTCGCGGACGGGGCAGGCTCAGAATCGAAAGCGTGAACGGGCAGACCCGAAAGGGCAGAATATCCCTGACGCTCGTAAAATTCGGGAGATAGAACGGCGCCGGAAAATCTTCGGGAAAATTTTTCAAAACCTATTGACAAACGAGGGGCAATCGTATATAATATCACCTGTTCCCGCGCTGGAACGTATGGCGGCATAGCTCAGTTGGCTAGAGCACTCGGTTCATACCCGAATGGTCGTTGGTTCAAGTCCGACTGCCGCTATTTCAACGGGCGAAGGATCGTGCCTCCGCTCGTTGTCATTCGGCCCGATGGTCAAGCGGCTAAGACACCGCCCTTTCACGGCGGTAACGGGGGTTCGATTCCCCCTCGGGTCATTTTTGGAGGCATAGCTCAGCTGGTAGAGCATCCGCCTCACACGCGGGAGGTCACAGGTTCGAGTCCTGCTGTCTCCATTGAAAAAGCCCAAGTCGAGTTTGACTTGGGCTTTTTCAATGCAGTCCGAGAAGTCCGAAAAAATTTTTTCCGGGAATGTGACCTTTTGGCTTTCCCGCACGTTTTACTTACAGAGGAGGAAAAAGCATGGCCTTCGCAGAATTCGGCAGGGAAGCGCTGGCTGCCGTATATGACAGGTATGCAGATACTCTTTACAGGGTCGCATTTGCCCAGCTTCGGACGAGGGAAGACGCTGAAGACGCGGTCCACGATGTTTTCAGCGTTTATATCGCGAAAAGGCCGGAGTTTTCCGACGCAGAGCACGAAAAAGCCTGGTTCATCAGGGCGACCGTGAATCGCTGCGGCGATATAAGGCGAAAGCGGCGCGTCGGGGTTTTGGAACCGCTTGACGACCACGCCGAGCTTTGCGCGGAGGACGAAACCGAGAAGACGCTCGCTTTGGAGGCGCTTTTCCAAAAGCTCGATATGCTTCCGGAGAAGATCAGATGCGTGATTGTTCTGCACTATCTGGAAGAGATGTCCGTTGAGGAGACGGCAAAGGTCCTCGGACTGAGCCGTTCTGCGGTGAAAATGAGACTGCTCAGAGGCAGGGCGCTGCTTGGGAGGATTGAGGAAGAAAACAATGTTTGACGATAAAATGACCGAAGCTTACAGGAGCATCAAAGCTCCGGAAAGCCTGAGGGAAAGAGTTGTCTCATCGGACTGCGAAGTGCGTCCGTTTAGGGCAAAGAGAGCGCGGTATATGAAGCCCCTGGCTGCCGCCGCCGCGTGCGTCATGCTCTCGGCCGCGGCGCTTGGATACTCGTTTGCCCCGGGAGCCCGGGCGGAGATCTGCGGAACTGCGGTGGATTCCGGGAAAAGCCTTGCCGTGACGGACGGTTCGGCCGTACCCTTCAGCCTCGCAAGAGAGGGCGGAGCGGAGACGGTCGAAGTTCAAATCGAGCTGAAACTGTCCGGAAGCGCCAAAGTGTCCGTCAGCGAAGGCAGAGTCTTCGCCGGCGGAGCCGGAGAAGAGCTTGCCGATTGCGGGAATGAGACGCGCATCCGTGGGAATACTTCTCTTTGCTGGCGTGCCGAAGCCGTTCCGGAAGGGGAGCCGGTTTTTTTGACGGTTAAAATCCGCGCGAAAAAGCTGGTATTCCGTCTTGAATTCAATGCCGAAGTCGGTGAATGGACAATTTGCCGTGAGGAATAAATAAGTTTTTTTTACATGAAGAAAGGAACCAGAAAATGAAAAAATTGATTGCTGTGATTCTTGCGGTCCTGATGCTCGCATCCCTTGCCGCCTGTGCCGGCGGAGAGGGTAAGGATACCTCCGCCGACGTGACGACCGCAGGTGAGACCACCACCGGTGCGGACACCTCCGATACCGCGGACACCTCCGATACCGCTGACACCGCGGACACCTCCGACACTGCGGATACCGGTGATACCTCCGACGGCCCCGCTTCGGCCGACGGAACCTTCGGCGAGATCCTGAAGGACGACTTTGTTGCGATCATGGCTGAGGGAAGCCTTACTTCCGCCTATGACATCGCCGAAAAGCTTTCTACAAACGAGCACATCCTCTTTATGCCCATGGCCATGGAAGTCGAGCCGGGATATCTGAGCGGATTTACCACCGAAATCACCGGCTTTGAAAGCGGCGCGACCTTTGGACCGATTATCGGCTCCATCCCCTTTGTCGGCTACGTTTTCCAGCTTGCTGACGGCGCCGATGTCGACGCGTTCATGGATACTCTCGAGAGCAGCGCCGATCTCAGATGGAACATCTGCGTCACGGCCGATCAGATGGTTGTCGAGCACGTCGGGAACACCGTGTTCTTTGTGATGTGCCCTGCTTCTGCCGAATAACAGAAACTTGCATTGAAAAAAGCGGGTGCTTATATCAGGTAAGCGCCCGCTTTTTTTGAAAAATAAACGGGGGAGGGCGTGTAATGCTGTTTTCAAGTATTCCGTTTCTGTATTATTTTCTGCCGTGCTTTCTGATACTGTATTTTGCGGCGCCGCGAAAGCTGAAAAATGCGGTAATGCTTTTGGGGAGCCTCGTGTTTTATGCCTGGGGAGAACCGAAATACGTGTTTTTGATGGCGGCCTCGATACTGGCAGGGTATATTTTCGGTCTGCTGATCGAGAAATACAGGGGGACAAGGGCGGCAAAGATACTGCTTGTCGTCTCAGTTGCTTTCAATCTGGTTCTGCTCGGATATTTCAAGTATGCCGACTTTTTCATCGACACTGTGAATTCCGTGTTCAGGCTTGAGATACCTCTTTTGAAGGTCGCGCTGCCGATAGGCATCAGCTTCTACACTTTCCAGATTTTGAGTTACAGTGTGGACGTTTACCGCGGAGATACGAAGGCCCAGAGAAATATCGTGGACCTTGCGGCGTATGTCGCCTCTTTCCCGCAGCTTATTGCGGGTCCGATTGTGCGCTATACGGACATTGAAGTCCAGCTTGCTTCCCGCAGGCACAGCTTTGAAAAGACCGCGGAGGGCGTCAGGCGCTTTGTCATCGGTCTTGCAAAGAAAATACTGATCGCCAACGCCCTGGGAGAGCTTTGCGATGTTTTCCGGGCGGGGGACGAGCGTTCGGTGATGTTTTACTGGCTCTATGCCGTGGCCTTTTCCCTTCACATCTATTTTGACTTTTCGGGCTATTCGGATATGGCGATCGGTCTCGGAAAGATTTTGGGCTTTGAGTTCCTGGAGAACTTTAACTACCCCTACATCTCTTCCAGCGTGACCGAATTCTGGCGCAGATGGCATATTTCCCTCGGCTCCTGGTTCAGGGATTACGTGTACATCCCGCTCGGAGGAAACCGTGTCTCAAAGCCCCGGTGGTTCCTTAATATATTCATCGTCTGGATGCTGACCGGCTTTTGGCACGGTGCGGCATGGAATTTCGTGGTGTGGGGACTGTGGTTCGCCTTCTTTCTCATTATGGAGAAGCTCTGGCTCGGAAAGCTGCTGGAGAAGACGAAGATCACAAAGCACGTTTACGTTCTCGTGACGGTCGTGATCAGCTTTGTCATATTCAATGCCGCCGACATGAGCGAAGCTATAGCATATATCGGCGGAATGTTCGGTGCGGGCGGAATCCGTTTTGTCGACAGCGGTTTTGTTTACAACCTCAGAAGCTACGGCCTGACGATTTTGGCGGCCTGCGTTTTTGCGACCCCGCTTGTTAAAAACGCCGTAAAGAAGCTGCGGAGCGGAAAAACCGGAGCAAGGATCGTCGGAGTGGCGGAGCCCGTCGTTCTCGGCGCGCTTGTGATTCTTATGACGGCCTTCCTTGTGGACGGCTCGTTCAACCCGTTCCTCTATTTCAGATTTTGAGAAAGGAGCCGATGAGCTTGAAAAAGAAGCACATGGATATTGCGCTGGTCGTTTTGCTCGGCGCGCTGATTTTGGCGTTATCTGTCTGGTGCTGGGTAAAACCGGCGGGGGAGTATTCCGACAGCGAAAGGCGCGTGCTTGCCGGGTTCCCGAAACTCAGCGCGGAGACGGTTCTGAACGGCAAGTTTATGACGGAGTTTGAAAAGTACACCCTTGACCAGTTCCCGCTCAGAGACTCTTTCAGAACTCTGAAGGCGGTGTCGATGTTCGGCGTTTTCGGACGCCTCGACAACAACGATATTTATATTGAAGACGGCTATGTCTCCAAACTGGAAAGCCCGCTCAACGAGGCGATGGTGGAAAATGCGGCCCAGAAGTTTGCCGGCATATACGACAAATACCTTGCGGGTACGGAAGTTAATGCCTATGTTTCCATAATTCCGGACAAGAACTACTTTCTTGCGGAACAGAACGGCTATCCCTCTTTGGACTATGCGCGCCTTGAACAGATGACCGTCGGGGCTCTTGACGGAAAAATGGAGTACATTGACATCTTCCCCCTGCTTGAGATCGGGGACTATTACCGCACGGACACTCACTGGAAACAGGAGTCGATCCGCGATGTCGCCGACGCTCTTGCCAATGCGATGGGGGCGGATACACTTTCGGAGTACAGGGTCAAAGAGCTTGAAAACCCGTTTTACGGGGTTTACTGCGGCCAGTCGGCGCTTCCCCTTGACCCGGACGCCATATTCTATCTGACCAACAGTGTTATCGACGGCTGCACCGTCACAAACTATGACACCGGAATGCCGGTTTTGTCGGAAATGTACGACATGGAGGCGGCTTTCGGACGGGATCCCTATGAAATGTTCGTTTGCGGGTCGTCGGCTTTCGTCGTGATCGAGAATCCGGCGGCGGAAAGCGATCGTGAGCTTGTGATATTCCGAGATTCCTTCGGCTCGAGCATTGCCCCGTATTTCTGTGAGGGATATTCAAAGATAACCCTTGTGGACATCAGATATATGCCAAGCGAAATGGTCGGGAAGTTCATCGATTTCGACTCCCAGGACGTGCTTTTTCTGTACAGCACTCTCGTGCTTAACAACAGCAGTATGCTCAAATAGCGGCAGAATGGCGGAGCCTTTCAGGGCGATTAGGCATTTCGGATAAAAAACGGCGGATAAGCGGCGGAGAATGAGGGGAAAACGTAAATTTTGAACAAATACCGGAAAACATTCTTGACTTATCTGCAATGTCGTGATATAATACCCAATACTGGTGTTTTTATGAGTAGGAAGGAGGTGCCACATGCCTACATTCAATCAGTTAGTCCGCAAGGGAAGAGAGCAGAGCGCTTACAAATCCAAGGTTCCGGCCCTGCAGTTCAGCATGAACACGCTTCATCAGAAGCCGGTTCGCAGACCGTCCCCGCAGAAGCGCGGCGTTTGCACCGTCGTTACGACCAGAACCCCGAAGAAGCCGAACTCCGCTATCCGTAAGGTCGCGAGAGTCCGTCTCACCAACGGCTTTGAAGCCACCGCTTATATCCCCGGTATCGGCCACAACCTTCAGGAGCACTCCGTCGTCATGATTCGCGGCGGCCGTGTCAGAGACCTGCCTGGTGTCCGTTACCACATCATCCGCGGCGTTCTGGATACCCAGGGAACCGCGAACCGTATGCAGGGTCGTTCCAAGTACGGTGCAAAGAGACCGAAGCCCGGCGCAGCCAAGGCAAAGCGCTGAGTTTGGGATTCTCTTAAAATCACAGCATTTCTATTACCATTGCTTTGCAAGGGTGTTTATATATTCTTTTCGGTATATATTCCCTTTTGCGAGGCATGAGCCGGGAAAACGCGTTTTTTCCCGAGTACCGTTGAGGTCATTATTTTTTGATGAAGGAGGGAAGTATTGTGCCAAGAAGAGGTGGAATACCGAAGCGCGAAGTCATCGCGGATCCTATATACAACTCCGTGGTAGTCACGAAGCTTGTCAACGGCGTTATGTATGACGGCAAGAAGGGTGTTGCCCAGAAGATCGTCTATACCGCTTTTGAGACCGTCGCAGAAAAGACCGGAAAGCCCGCTCTTGAAGTTTTCAACGCAGCGCTTGAGAATGTCATGCCTGTGCTTGAGGTCAAGGCCCGCCGTGTCGGCGGTGCGACTTACCAGGTCCCGATCGAGGTCAGACCTGACCGCCGTCAGACTCTTGGGCTCCGCTGGCTGATCAACTTCTCGCGCACACGCAGCGAAAAGACCATGGCCGACAGACTTGCCGGCGAGATCATGGACGCCGCCAACAACACCGGCAACGCTGTCAAGCGCCGCGAGGATCAGCACAAGATGGCCGAAGCCAACAAGGCTTTCGCGCATTACCGCTGGTAAATGCGGCATAATAACCTTACGCAACTATATTATTTGGAGATAACTTATGCCTAAGAACTTTCCGTTGGAAAGAACGAGAAATATCGGTATAATGGCGCACATTGACGCCGGCAAGACAACGACCACCGAGCGTATTCTCTACTATACCGGAATAAACTATAAAATCGGCGAGACGCACGACGGCACGGCGACGATGGACTGGATGGAGCAGGAGCAGGAGAGAGGCATTACCATCACTTCTGCCGCTACCACAGCTATGTGGCAGGATCACCGTATCAACATTATCGACACTCCGGGACACGTGGACTTCACGGTCGAAGTGGAGCGTTCCTTAAGAGTTCTTGACGGATCGGTCACGGTTTTCTGTGCCAAAGGCGGCGTCGAGCCCCAGTCAGAAACCGTTTGGAGGCAAGCTGACAAGTACCACGTACCCAGAATGGCGTACGTCAACAAGATGGATATAACCGGCGCCGATTTCTATCGCGTTGTCGAAATGATGACCGAAAGACTCAAGTGCAACCCGGTTCCGATCCAGCTTCCCATCGGCAGCGAGGATACCTACGTCGGCCTGATCGACCTGGTCCTTATGAAGGCGTTCTATTATATTGACGACAAGGGCAAGGATATCCAGTGCCGCGACATTCCTGAAGATATGGCCGAACTTGCCGAGGAGTACCGCGGCAAGCTTCTCGAGGCGGCTTCCGAGTTTGACGACGAGCTTCTTGAGACCTATCTCGAGGATTCCGAAGCTGTCACTGTCGAAATGCTCAAGAGAGCGATCCGCAAGGGCACTCTCGCGGTCAAGATGATCCCCGTCCTCTGCGGCACGAGCTACCGCAACAAGGGCGTCCAGAAGCTCCTTGACGCCGTTGTCGATTATATGCCTTCGCCGCTCGATATTCCGTCGATAAAGGGCGTTGACCCCAATACCGGAGAAGAGGTCGAAAGACATCCCGATCCGGACGGCGATTTTGCCGCTCTTGCGTTCAAGATCGCGACGGATCCCTTCGTCGGAAAGATCAGCTTCGTGCGCGTCTATTCCGGCAGGGCTTCCGCCGGTTCGTCGGTCTATAACTCGACGAAGCGGCAGAGAGAGCGTCTGGGACGTCTTCTGCATATGCATGCCAACCATCGCGAAGATATCGAAGAGGTTTCCGCCGGAGATATCTGTGCGGTCGTCGGTCTGAAGAACACCACCACGGGCGACACGCTCTGTGCCGAACAGAGCAAGGTCATCCTTGAAAGCATGGAGTTCCCCGAACCGGTCATCCGCGTTGCGATCGAGCCGAAGACCAAAGCCGGCGAAGAGAAGATGGGCATCGCTCTTTCGAAGCTGGCCGAGGAGGATCCGACCTTCAAGGCTTACACCGACGAAGAGACCGGCCAGACCATTATCGCCGGCATGGGCGAGCTGCATCTGGAGATCATCGTTGACAGACTGCTCCGCGAATTCAAGGTCGAGGCAAATATCGGCAAACCCCAGGTCGCCTATAAAGAGACCATCACAAAGGCTCAGACCGTCGACACGCGTTATGTCCGCCAGAGCGGCGGCAAGGGTCAGTTTGCACACGTCAAGCTGACCGTCGAACCCAACGAGTCCGGCAAGGGCTTCGAGTTCGTCAACGCCGTCACCGGCGGCGCCATCCCGAAGGAATATATCCCCTCCGTTGAGGAAGGCATCAAGGGCGCAATGCTCTCCGGCTGCCTTGCGGGATACAACGTGGTCGACGTCAAGGTCACTCTCTTTGACGGCTCCTTCCACGAGGTCGACTCTTCCGAAATGGCGTTTAAGATCTGCGGTTCCATGGCCTTCAAGGAAGCTTCCTCAAAGGCCGCGCCGATCCTTCTCGAGCCGATCATGAAGGTTTCCGTCACCGTCCCCGAGAACTATATGGGCGACGTCATCGGCGATCTTCAGTCCAGAAGAGCCCAGATCCAGACAATCATGTCCCGCACGGGCGCAGAGCAGATCGACGCATTCGTTCCGCTCTCCGAGATGTTTGGCTATGCGACTGCGCTTCGCTCCCGCACTCAGGGCAGAGGAGTTTACTCCATGGAGCCCAGCCACTACACCGAGGTGCCCAAGCAGATCCAGGAAAAGCTTGTTGTTGCGAGACGCGAGGGCAAGTGATCTGCGTGCGGCGCAGAATAAATTTCTTCGCCGCTGCGAAAAATAATCCGCAGTAAAACAGAAAAAGGTATTGCAAAATTCTTTTATCTGTTGTAAAATTAATAAGACTTATAATCGAATTTTCACAGGAGGAAATCCAAAATGGCAAAGGCTAAGTTTGAAAGAAACAAGCCCCACGTCAATATCGGCACTATCGGCCATGTTGACCACGGCAAGACCACCCTTACCGCGGCTATAACCAAGGTTCTCGCTCTTGAGGATCCGAGCAAGGCCAGCTACACTGCTTATGATGCTATCGACAAGGCTCCCGAAGAGAGAGAGCGCGGCATCACCATCAACACCGCTCACGTTGAGTACGAGACCGAGAAGCGTCACTACGCTCACGTCGACTGCCCGGGCCACGCCGACTACATCAAGAACATGATCACCGGCGCTGCTCAGATGGACGGCGCTATCCTCGTTGTCGCCGCTTCCGACGGCGTTATGGCTCAGACCTACGAGCACATCCTGCTCGCCCGTCAGGTCGGTGTTCCGGCTATCGTCGTTTACATGAACAAGTGCGACCAGGTCGACGATCCCGAGCTTCTCGAGCTCGTCGAGATGGAGATTCGCGAAGCCCTCAACAAGTACGACTTCCCGGGCGACGACACTCCCATCATCCATGGCTCCGCTCTCCAGGCTCTTACCAGTGAGTCCACCGACCCCAACGATCCGGCCTACGCCAGCATCATCGAGCTGATGAACGCCGTCGACACCTACATTCCGACTCCGGAGCGCAAGGACGACATGCCGTTCCTTATGCCTGTTGAGGACGTTATGACGATCACCGGCCGCGGCACCGTCGCCACCGGCAGAGTCGAGCGCGGTATGCTCAAGCTCAACGACGAAGTCGAAATCGTCGGCCTCGGCGAAGAGACCAGAAAGTGCGTTGTTACCGGCATCGAGATGTTCCGCAAGCTGCTTGACTACGCTCAGGCCGGCGACAACATCGGAACCCTTCTCCGCGGCGTTCAGCGCAAAGAGATCGAGCGCGGACAGGTTCTTGCAAAGCCCGGCTCCATCAAGCCCCTTACCCACTTCTCCGGCCAGGTCTACATTCTGACCAAGGAAGAGGGCGGCCGTCACACCGCATTCGTTTCCAACTACCGTCCGCAGTTCTACTTCCGTACAACTGACGTCACCGGCATCATCAAGCTCCCCGAGGGCGTTGAGATGTGCATGCCCGGCGACCACGTTACCATCGATGTCGAGCTGATCTACCCGATCGCCATCGAGGAAGGCCTCCGCTTCGCTATCCGCGAGGGCGGCAGAACCGTCGGCAACGGCGTTGTTGCTTCCTGCAAGTAAGCTGTAAAGCGTTAAAGCATTGACGTGAAAATTGCCGCCGCAGAACAAAGTCTTTTCGGCTTTTCTGCGGCGGCTTTTTCTTTGAAGTGAAAATGAGCTTGTAATTGCCGCAGCGGCGCTTGCGGCTTGATAAAAAGGCGGAGCCTTTTTGATGGGAGGCAGGCAGCTTGTCAAAAATTTTTGAAACCGAAAAGCGCGGTTGGGAGCGCTTTGAAGAAAAAGAGAAGACAAAGGAAAAAAACGTAAAAAAAAGAATGGGGCTCGGCCGAGCGTATACGTTCTGCACCGCCGGGGGAGCGCTCTGGGCCTTGATGCAGCTTGGATCAATTCTTCTCACGGCATTCAGTCTTGCCCAGGCTTTTATGTGGCTTACCGTTTTGTTTAACGCGCTGAAATTTGCCGGGATGCTGCTTTTTGCTCTGGGGCTTTTCTTCGTAAGGCGAAACGCCGCGCCGGAACGCAGACAGCCCCTGGGGCGCGCGATGATTTGGATCGCCGGATTTACGGTCGCCGCATCCGTTTTTCGGATTGTTGTTCTTGAAGCCTTTTACGGAGGGTTCAATACCGCGGGAAAAGCCGTTTATATCGCGCTTTGCGGACTGATGCTTGCCGGGTACAGGAAAAAGCCGCCCTTTATGGAAAAAATGTGGAAATTCGCGGGAGTAACTGCCGGCGTATGTTATACCGCCGCCGGGCTTATGGGAGTAATGCTCGTTTCGCTCCAGCTGCTTGGGTATTCCTTTTTCCAGTATGTTTTTACCGTTTCATTTTACGGCGCGGAGGGGCTTGAGCTGATCGCTGTCGTTTTGCTTGCAGTTTATTACGCCGAAAGAAAGCGTTTGGTTCGCAAAAGAATATAACTGCGCATTTTTTCCCGGTTCTGCCGCAGTTTGCAAAAAACTTTCTGCAATGTTATAATAAAGCAAAGAGAGGTGTTGAATATGGAATACAAAAGACCCGTCGAATATGTCGATCCTTTTATCGGAACTCAGGGCTCGGGACACGCCCTTGTGGGCCCGCAGATGCCCCACGGCATGGTGAAGCTCGGACCGGATACGAAGACGCTTCCGAACCCCGGATATGATTACCTTGATACAGAGATTCTCGGTTTTGCGCACATTCATCAGGAAGGCGCCGGAGGAAGAGGCGGGCGCGGAAACATTATGCTTGCGCCTGTCAACGGAGAGCTTATCACGGAGGAGTTTGACTATGCGTCTCCTTTCTCCCACGACAACGAGGAGGCTTTTGCCGGTTACTACCGCGTCTGGCTTTCAAGGTACGCCGTAGAGGCGGAGCTTACCGCGACGGCGCACTGCGGAGTCCACAGATACACCTTTACCACGGGCGGCCGGAACCGCATTATGATAGATCTCGGGCACACTCTCGGCGGAAAGAATATGTGCAATTCCGCTTCTGCGGAGGTCGTTTCTCCGGATCTTGTCATGGGCGGAGCGGACTATATCGCAAAGGATTCCTACCGTGCAAACGATTTCAACGCCTATTTCTGTGCGAAGTTTTCGCGTCCGGCGGACTCGTGGGGAATTTGGGTGAACGACAAGGCGACGCCCGACGCTGCGGTTTTGAATGCCGCGGGCGAGCACGTGAGCTGCGGCATTTACCTTGAATTCGTTTCGGAGGCCGGAGAAACCATTGAAGCGAGAGTCGGCATTTCGTATGTGAGCGCGGAACAGGCAAAGCGGAACTACGAGCTTGAATGCGAGGGCATCGGCTTTGACGAGCTTATGACCGCGTGCCGTGAGCAGTGGGACGACTATCTCTCCAGAATCAGCGTTGAAGACCGGAGCGAGGTTGAAAAGCGCAAATTCTTTTCTGCGATGTACCGCGCGGCGAACGCGCCGATGGATATAAACGAAAACGGCGTTTACTGCACCTGCGCCTCCGGCGAAGCGGAGACCGTCAAGTCGATGCGCGGCTATTACAGCGAGGACTGGGCGCTTTGGGACACCGCGCGCACGACTCACGCGCTTTACGCCCTTGTGGAGCCGGAGCGCGTTTCGGACATGGTGGAGACCTTCCTTGACGTTTACCGCAGGGGCGGCTGGCTTCCGATGGCGACTTTCCCGGCTAAGGGAATCGCCGAGGTCATGATCGGCCACAACGCCGTTCCGGTCATTATGGACGCCTGGCTCCACGGATACCGCGACTTTGACCTTGAGACGGCGTACGAGGCCATGAAGAAGACCGCCTGCGAGCAGAATCCGGAAAGAATGGGCCTCGGAACCACGGAGGACTATATCCGCGACGGGTATTACCACTTTGACAACCCGCGCCGCGGCGGGGGAGTTTTCAGCGCTTCGCGGACCATGGAGGTGTGCTGGTCCGACTGGTGCACAGCCCAGGTGGCGAAGCTTCTCGGACACGACGGGGATTACGAATACTTTATGGGCCGTGCAAAGAATTATCAGAAGCTCTTTGACCCCGAAACCCGGTTCATACGTCCGAAAAACGGCGACGGCACCTTCTTTGCCGATTTTAACCCGGCGGATTCCTTCAAAAACGGCTTCTGCGAGTGCACTTCATGGGAGTATACCTTCTTTGTGCCCCACGATATACAGGGGCTTATCAACCATATCGGCGGGCGGGAGGAGTTTATTGCCCGACTGGACGAGTTTTTTGCCAGCGGTCTTTTCAATTACGAAAACGAGACGAGCATACAGGTGCCGTATCTCTACTGCTACGCCGGAGCGCCGTGGAAAACTCAGAAGATCGTCCGCGAATGCCTTGTAAACAACTATTGGGATACGCCCAACGGCCTGCACGGAGAAGATGACTCCGGAGCAATGTCCGCATGGTACACCCTTGCCGCCTGCGGGCTCTATCCGGCCAACCCCAGCGACGCCATATATGTGATCACGACGCCGATGTTTGAACGCCTTTCCTTCAGAACCCGCGGCGGAGTGTTTGAAATCGTGTGCCGCAATTTCAACGAGGACAATATCTATATCGGAAGCGCAAAGCTCAACGGCGAGCCTCTTGAAAAGGTCTGGCTTTCCTGGGACGAGATCGAAAACGGCGGCCTGCTTGAGCTTGAGATGACTTCGGACAGCGCAAACGGCTGGGGCACTTCCCCGGAGGCGGCGCCGCCGTCCATGACCGAAGGGACCGTTTCCGCCGAGATCGTGGACTGCGACGTGGAAGAGGCGGAAAACGGAGGCTTTGTCCTCTGCGCAAGGATCAGAAACAACGGGAAAAGGGGAAGCGCGGAGATCAAGGTCGCCGACGGGAACATCGTCCTCGGAAGGGGCTTTGCCTTTGCCGAAGAGGGCGGAGAGACGGACATCAGACTTCCGTTTGAAATTTACGGCGGAGGCACGCGCGAACTTGCCGTATGCGGAGAGAACCTTGAAAAAACGGTCAACTTTGAACTTCGCGGCGGAAACGCAAAACTTCCGAAGCTTGTTCCGGTCTCTGCCACAAAGCTCAGTTCGCCGTATGTTGTATACGGCTCCGGACAGAGCGTTTTGGCGAAAGCAAAGCTGAAAAACGTCGGAAGCGTCACCTGGTCGGGAAAAGTCGAGGCCACTGTCGACGGAAAGACCGTCGCCGAATGCAGCGTCTCCATTCTTTCCGGAGAGGAAAAAGAGGTCGAGATACCGGTCAGAGCGACGGCGAAGGGAAATCACCTTGTGTCCGTCGGCGGAGCGGAGGCCGCGCCCTTTGACGTGGCGTACCGCCCGGAAAAGGATTGGACTGTGGTCAAGACGATAAAGTCCGAACTTTATACCGCCGGAGACGCTGTCTATATCCGCGCGGAAGGCGACCATATGAAGCGGGAGTTCGGAATGCTCTTCCGCACGGAGCCGGTCACAGGCGATTTTGACGCATATTCCATGGTTAGCTATGAGGAGCTCACCTGTCCCTATGCTCCGGCGATGATCGTCGTCAAAAACAGCCTTGAGGACGACTTTGAGGGCTTTGTCATGAACGGCGCCATGTCGAAGCGCGGCTTCCACTTCCTCATTTTTGACGGAGAGTACACAACGCCTTACAGATATGCTCCGGATTGTCCGGAGGTCCCATATTATTTCAAGCTTGAAAAGCGGGGACAGGAATTCTTCGGATACTATTCGGAGGACAATGTGAACTGGAAGCTTCACTCCTCGGCGGTCGTTCCCGGCGCGGCGGAGACTCAGTACGTCGGTCTTCTGAACAACGCGGGCTGCCCCGTGGCAAGACTTGTCAAGTTCGACTATCTTAAAATCGAGAAGAAGTGAGAAGGCTGGGCAAATGACGGTATACATACTTGCCGGAGGCGTCGGAGAAAAAATATGGCCCTTCGGCGAATGCAGAAACAAAGCTGAGCTGCCGGTGGCCAATGTCCCGGTGGTCAGGCTCACTGCCGACGCGGCGTTTGCCGCCGGAGCCGACAGAGTGGTCGTTGCCGGATGGCATATGATGGGCGGGATTAAGAATCTGTTCCTTGGGGACGGGCGCGTCACGGTTGCGGAGATCCCCCCGACACGGGGAAGCGCGGAAACGCTTTCGCGCGCCGCTGCGGTATGCCCGCCTGAGGGGAGGTTCTGCGTGCTGTTTGGAGACTGCCTCTATGATCCGCGGGACGTCGCCCGGCTTCTTGCGGCGGAAAAAGCCGCGGCTCTTGTGAGCGAAAAGTCAAACGAACCCGACGGGGGCGACTGGATCACCGTTCGGACCGCGGACGGATTTGTCAGCGGTCTTTCCGGACACGCACAGTGTCCTGTGTACTCGGTTATAGAGGGCTTTACGGCGGAGGAGGATTTTCTCGCCTTTGCCGACGCCGCCGAAGAGTTTTTCGACGAAGTCCAGGTCGGCGCAATGCCGCCGCACGAGGCTTTTGTTGAGCTTGCCCTGCTGGACTACGCAAGGCGCAAAGCGCCTGTTCCGGCAATTCGTGCTGAGGGCTATTTTGTGGACATGGACAAGCCGTGGCTGGTTATGGAGGCGAACTATATCCGCACGATGGCCCTGACGGAAGCCCTTGAGGCCGACGAGCTGGGCGAAGGCGCGTCCGTAGATGCGTCTGCGGTGATAAGCGGCCATGTCCGTCTGGGAAAGAACAGCCGGATCGGCAGAAACTGTACAATAAACGGCAATATATGGGTCGGAGACAATACGGTCATCGACAACGGCGCGATAATCGACGGGAATGTCGTCGTCGGAAACGGCACGATTGTCGAGAACTTCTGCTACATAAACGGCGGAAGCGTTATCGGAAACTCCTGCAAAGTGCTCCACGCGGCGGAGTTTGAAGGCGTTTTGATGGACGGCGCTTATCTCTATCACTCCATGGAGATCGAAGGGCTGATCGGAAAACGCGTGGACATCGGCGCTTCCTGCGTCTGCGGAACACTTCGCTTCGACGAAAAGAACGCGCACCACAAAGTCCGCGGAAGAACGGAAGTTCCGAGAAGCTTTGCAAACGGCGTCTTTATCGGAGACTATTCGAGAACGGGCGTCAACTGCACGTTCTATCCGGGCGTCTACATCGGCTGCAATTCGGCGGTCGGCCCGGGAGTCGTCGTTACGGAGAATATTCCGTCCGGACAGCGCGTCCTTCTGAAACAGGAGCTTGTTTCGAGCCCCTGGGGACCTGAAAAATACGGCTGGTGACACAAACCCCCCGCGGATCATTCGATCCGCGGGGGGTTATTCCGTTTCCCGTGGGAAGGGGAAAAATCAGCTCATATATTCGCTGTACGCCTTCAGTACTTCCTTGGGCCGTCCGATCATTTTCACGTTTCCGGAATCGAGCCACAAAATGCGGGTGCAGAGCTTTTTCAGCGTCTCAAGGCTGTGAGAAACGATTATAACGGTGCGGTTTTCGCTGCTTATGAGCTGGCGCATTTTGTCATAGCTTTTCTTTTGAAAACGCTTGTCGCCGACGCTGAACACCTCGTCGATAAGGAGCATATCCGGTTCCAGCACGGCGGTTATGGAAAAGGCGAGTTTGGAGTGCATTCCGCTTGAATACGTGCTGACGGGGGCGTCGATAAAATCCCTGAGACCGGAAAAATCTATTATTTCGTCCATTTTTTCGGTGATCTGCTTTTTTGAAAAGCCCAAAAGCAGCCCGGAGAGGAGGATGTTCTCTCTTCCGGAAAGCGCTTTTTTGAATCCGACACCGATGGCAAGAAGCGCGACCGAGTTCCCGAAAGTGTCGACGCTTCCGCTGTCCGGAGAAAAGATTCCGGCGACGGCCCGGAGCAGAGTTGATTTTCCGCTGCCGTTTTCGCCGACTATTCCGAGGATCTCGCCCTTTTCAACGTCAAAGCTGACGCCGTGCAGAGCCTCGAACTTTGAGCTTCTCCGGGCTTTTCCGGAGAATATGTTTTTGACGTTCATTGGTTTTATCGTGCGGTAACTGACTTTCAGTTCGCGCACGGAAAGTGCGACATTTTCCATGGGAGCTTATATCACCTTTGCGTAGCTGTTTTCCTGACGGTATATGAGGTAAATTCCGGAAACGATGAGTAAAAGAGAGACTGCGGTCCATATTCCCAACCAAAGCCAGTCGACGGGTTCGGAATACAGCAGGGTTCCGCGGAGGCTTGTCATTACGAATGCGACGGGGTTGGCTCTCACGAGAAAATAGTTCCAGGGCTCGGGAACGCGCCCGGTTATGTCATAGAAGACGCCCGAAAGATAGAAGACAAATCGGAGAGCGACGTTGATAAGGTTCCCGAGATCCTGTATGTAGACTCCGATGTGCATGAAAAACAGGTTTATGCCGAAAGTGAGGAGCAGAAGAAGTACCAGTTCCGGTATCACCTGCCAAAAGCCAAGCCGGAAGGGAACGCGGTATATGAACATCATTATGACGACGAGAATGCTTGATATAAAGAATTTAAAGGCGTTTACGCATATGTTCTCAAGGAGAAACATGTGCTTTGGAACATATACCTTTTTGATAATATCCTTGTTGTGGCGCAGAAGGGAGACGCTCTGCTTCGTCACTTTTTCAAAAAACTGCCAGGTGGTCAGGCCGATGAAGACGAAAACCGGAAAATACCTGACGGACTGCTTGAAGACGACTATGGATATGAATGTATACACCAGCATGAAAAGAAGCGGATCGAGGATCCACCAGAGCCAGCCGAGATACGCTCCGGATACCCCGGATTTCAGTGTCGCGGCGGCAGAGGTTTTTATATACGGAAAATACCGCTTCAGATCGACAAAAAAGCGCTTTGGTATGAATGTATCAGAGGAACGCTTAGTACTCATTTATCTGTTTTCTCCATTTGTAAATTCGCCCGTCATGCCGGCGGTTCGGCTCGGAAGGGGAGGAACGCCGGAATTGTTTTTTGGGGGGGCGCGCCGGGGACGAACGCAAATCTGTTTTTCGTGCCTATTTACTCCCGGCAAAAGCTTCTTCTTTTTCGGCGCCGTTCTCTTTGGAAACAGTTTGCATCAAAGCCAGTATCCTGTCGCAGGCGTGACCGTCGCAGGCGCCGATCTGATATTCCGCAAAACCGAGGAGATCGTTTGCAGTCCGATTGGCGTACTCGCCGAGAACCGCGCTGCAAAGGTCGGCTCCGTCGGTAACGACGGTAGTCGGCATGGAACGGCTGTCGATGTAAAGGCCGCGGGTCTTTTCAAATTCTTCCAGATCCGGCGCAAAAATGACAAAAGGTTTTTTGTACAGCAGCCAGTCGAAAACGATGGAGGAATAGTCGGTTATGAGTATGTCTGCTGCGGGCAAAAGCTCTTCGGTCGGAACCGCCGCGACAAGGCCGGGGTATTTTTTTCTGAGCGCCGGATGTGCGCTTGTCACAACAAACCACCCGTCTCCGAGACTCAAGGCGAGTTCGGCTATTGCTTCCCGGCCGACTATGTAAGGGTCGTTGGGCTTTCCGCGGAAGGTCGGCGCCCACAGGGCGATCTTTTTTCCTGCGCTTTCCGGATACATCGCGGCAAAATCCTCGCGGCATTTCCGGCGGTATTCGTCGGAAAAGTATATGTCGGTGCGGGGCATTCCGAAAGCGAGAAATTTTTCTTCGGGAAGTCCCATCGCTTCCGACCAGACCGGACGGCAGCTTTCGCTGCTTGTTATTACATAGTCAAAGTTTTTGAAAGGATCGCCGATATACGACGGGAGCACATCGTCCGGAGTGGAGAGTCCGATTTTTTTCAGGATCCCGCCGGAATGCCAGATCTGTATGAGCGTGGTTTCCGGACGCTTTTCACAGGACGACGCGGGAAGAAAATAGTTGCAGATGAAAACGTATTCCGCGCGGGCGTAAAGCTTCATGAACTCCCGAAGCTTTTTCCAAAGCTTAAACGGAGAAAGCGCGGAGATGTCAAAAAAATACTCCTCAACCTCGTACCCCGCGCTGCGAACGCGTCCCAGGAGCTCCTCCATGCAGTGGGGAACAGAAGAGCTGTGCAGGTCGGCAAAGATCACGTACCCTTTTTTTACGGGAGCGCGGCGTGCGGCGCGGTAGTATACGGGAAGAAGCACGTTTTGAAGAATGCTCTTTATGCTCTGGCGGCAGAAGACCATTATGCGTTTTGGGGAAGGCGGACGGTCTGTCTGTCTGGACATTATTTTTCGTTCCTTTCGCGTTTTTTCCTGAAACAAAACAAAGTGCGTATACCGTCTAATAGTATATCAGCAAGGCGGTATTTTGTCAAGATAAAGACTTGACCCTTTGAGGAATATGCCTTTGAAAAGTTAGGGAAACCTGAAAAAGGAAAGATAAAACTCCCGGAATATACTTCCGGGAGTTTTGAAGCTTTGCAGAAATGCAGTGCGGAAAAATCAGACGCCGAGCGCCGCTTCGGCTTTTTTCAAAAGCGCCGGGATATCGAGATTCTGGGGACATTTTTTGACGCAGGCCCGGCAGGAAACGCAGGCGCCGGAGGCGGTCCCGGTTTGATGGCGGGAGGCGATGTGGGCGTACTGCTGTTTTGCGGCTTCGGAGAGCCCGTACACGTTCGCCAGGTTGTAGGCTCTGAATATTTCCGGAATACGGATCTCCTTGGGGCAGGGGAGGCAGTATTCGCAGCCGGTGCAGTAGAGCTCGCGGAATTTTTCGATTTCGGAAAGCATGCGGTTCACGTCGGCAAATTCGGTCTCGGTGAGCGAAGTTTCGTCTCCGGCGACAGCCGCGTTTTTCTCAAGCATTTCAAGGTCGCGCATTCCGGAGAGGGCGCAGGAGACGTTCCTGTTTCCCAGAACGAACCTGAGCGCAAGCTCCGGCGTTGCGGCTCCGCTGCGGACGCCGACTTTTTCCCCGAGAGCGGAAGCGCCGCCGAGCCTGCCGCCGCCGACCGGTCCCATTATGACGACGCCGAGACCCTTTTCGGCGGCGTTTGCGATCGCTTCTTCGTTTGCGCGGTCAAGAAGGTTGTACTGGCACAGAACTGAAGAGAAGATCTCTCCGCGTTCGATTATGTATCCCATCGCTTCAGGGGAATCGTGGAACGAGAAAGAGATGTGGCGGATGAGCCCCTCGTCGATTGCCCGGCGTGCCTCTTTCAGAAGATCGAATTTCAGGATTTTATCGTCAAAGAGCGCTTTGTTGATGCCGTGGAAATGATAGACGTCAATGTATTCCGTGTCGAGCCGGGAAAGCGACTGTTCAAGCATTTTGCGGAAATACCCCTGGTTGTCACAGTCGGAAAGAGGTATTTTTGTGGAAAGCATTATTTTGTCGCGGAAGGGCTTGACCGCACGGCCGACGGTGTATTGGGAGTTCTGGTGGCAATAGCCGACGGCGGTGTCAAAATAGTTCACGCCCAGGTCGTACGCCCGGCGGAGAAGCGGTATTGCCTTTTCCTCATCGATGGAAAAGCTTCCGTCGGCTCCTTCGATCTCGGGAAGACGCATACATCCAAAGCCGAGCGCGGATATATTTCCGATACGTCCGAATTTACGGTACTGCATTCTCTGATTCCTCCAGTTGACGAGTATTTCAATGATTATACCACTTCGGGTGAGCTTTTGCAATACGGCGGGCAGGCTTTTGAGCCGCGAAAGCTCCGGGGCGCAGACCGAAAAGCAAAAAGCGCCACAATTTTTGCAGGGCGTCTTTACTTGTGACGGCGCTGTATGCTATAATTACATAAACGAATATATACTATGGAGATTTAACGCATGAGTAAAAAAGAACTGATGCTTGGAAACGCCGCCGCCGCGCGCGGCTTCTGGGAGGCGGGATGTTCCTTCGCGTCCAGCTATCCGGGTACACCGAGCACCGAGGTGACGGAGTTCGCGGCAGACTATCCCGAACTGTATGCCGAATGGGCGCCGAACGAAAAGGTCGCGCTTGAGTCCGCGTTCGGAGCCTCGCTTGCCGGAGCGAGAAGCTTTGCGGCGATGAAGCATGTCGGACTCAATGTGGCGGCGGACCCGCTTTTTACAATGAGCTACACAGGTGTGAACGGCGGTCTTGCCGTTGTGGTTGCGGACGACCCGGGAATGCATTCCTCTCAGAACGAGCAGGACTCGCGCCACTACGCCGTGGCCGCAAAGCTTCCGATGCTTGAGCCTGCGGATGCGGACGAATGCCGGGAGTTTGCCGCTGCATCTCTGGAGCTGAGTGAAAAGTTCGACGCGCCCGTTCTTTTGCGCCTTACGACGAGGGTCGCCCACTCGCGTTCCGCGGTTTGCCTTGGGGAGCGGAACGAAGCGGCTCCCGGAAAATACGAAAAAGATCCCGGCAAATATGTTATGATGCCGGCAAACGCAAAAAAACGCCACGTCTTTGTTGAAGAGAGGACGGCAGCTCTTTCGGAATATGCGGAAAACTGCGCTCTGAACCGCGTCGTAAAGGGCGGAAAGATCGGCGTTATCGCCGCGGGCATTGCTTTCCAGTATGCCAGAGAAGCCCTCGGAGACGCTGCAAGCTATCTGAAGCTCGGCATGGTAAACCCTCTGCCGGAAAAACTGATCCGCGAATTTGCGGCCTCTGTCGACAGGCTCATTGTCGTTGAAGAGCTCGACCCGGTCATTGAAACCCAGGTCAGAGCCATGGGGATCGCCTGCGAGGGCAAGGAGCTTTTCACCATGCTCGGTGAATACACCGCGGCGATGATTGCGGAAGCGGTGCTTGGCAAAAAGACCTGCGCCGCGCCGGTTCCGCCGGTTCCGCCGCGTCCTCCGGTGCTCTGTCCGGGATGCCCCCACAGGGGAATTTTCTATGTGCTTTCAAAATTGAAGCTGTTTGTGTCCGGAGACATCGGATGCTACACTCTCGGCGCTCTTCCGCCCCTTGGCGCACTGGATACGACGCTCTGCATGGGCGGCTCCGTTTCGGGCCTTCACGGGTGGTGCAAGGCCGCGGGCAAAGAGGCTTCGTCCAGGAGCGTCGCGGTTATCGGCGATTCCACGTTTATCCACTCGGGCATAACGGGGCTTATCAACATCGTCTACAACGGCTCTCCCGCGACGGTGCTGATTCTTGACAACTCCATAACCGGCATGACCGGCCACCAGCAGAACCCCTGCACCGGACTTACCCTGAAAAACACGCCGGCTCCGGCCGTCGATCTTGAGGGCCTGTGCCGCGCGGTCGGCGTTAAGCGGGTCAGAACGGTCGACCCCTTTGACCTTGCCGCGGCGGAGGCGGCCCTTAGGGAAGAGACTTCGGCGGACGAGCCGTCGGTTATCATCGTGAAGCGCCCGTGCGCCCTTTTGAAGTCGGAGATATCGAAGCGCAGACCTCCGGTCGTGATCGATTCCGAAAAATGCCGCCGCTGCCGCGCGTGCATGCGCATAGGCTGTCCGGCGATTTCGTTCAAAAAAGAAACGGGCGCGGTCATCGACAGAACGCTCTGCGTCGGCTGCGGAATGTGCGAACAGCTCTGCGCTTTCAATGCGATTTCGGATGCGGACGGGAAGGAAAAATAAAAATGACGAACATGAACATATTGATTGTCGGCGTCGGCGGGCAGGGAACCGTTTTGGCAAGCAAGATCCTCGGCTCGCTGTTTATTGAACGCGGACTTGAGGTGAAGGTGAGCGAGGTTCACGGAATGAGCCAGCGCGGAGGAAGCGTTATCACGTTTGTGCGGGCAGGGGAGAACGTCGCTTCGCCCCTTATCGAGACCGGAGGCGCGGACGTTATAATTTCCTTTGAGTTGCTTGAGGCTCAAAGGTACGCCGCATATCTCAAAAAGGGCGGAACTCTCATCGTGAACACGCAGAAGATCGATCCGATGCCGGTTATAACCGGGGCGGCTGAGTATCCGGAAGACGTTCAGGACACGATTTCAAAGCTCGGCATGAACGCGGTGTATATGGACGCCACGGCTCTGGCCGTTGAGGCGGGAAGCGCCAGGGCGGCGAACGTTGCGCTTTTGGGCGCGGCATCAAAATTCATCGGCGGGAGCGCGGAGGAATGGGAAAAGGCCGTTCTCGGATGCGTTCCTCCTAAGTTTGCGGAATTGAATATCAGAGCTTTTGAGCTCGGAAGAAATACGAAGTAAACGTATTGAAGTAAACATATTATTGAAGAAAGGGTGTGGTTCCAATGTGGCAGAAAGAATTCGAAACAATGGACCGTGCGGACCTGAGGGCGCTTCAAAGCCGGCGCCTCCGCGAGACAATTGAGAAAGTATATGAAAATGTCGCTCCCTATCGCGCAAAAATGATCGAAGCGGGCGTGAGACCGGAACACATCAAGTCCATAGATGACCTTAAGCTTCTTCCGTTTACGTCAAAGAAGGATCTCCGCGACAATTACCCCTACGGAATGTTTGCGGTTCCGCTCAGCGAAGTGGTGCGCGTGCACGCGACAAGCGGCACCACGGGCAAACAGACTGTCGTCGGATACACCCGCGACGACCTTGCCGTCTGGGGCGACGTTATGGCGAGAACCTTCTGCGCCGGAGGCGTGACAAAGGAGGACATCGGCCACATCTCTTACGGCTACGGCCTGTTTACGGGCGGTCTCGGCGCCCACGGCGGAAGCGAACGCATCGGCTGTACCACCGTTCCCGTCAGCACGGGCAACACAAAGCGCCAGATCCAGATTCTTCAGGATTTCGGCTGCACCTTCATCTGCTGCACACCGTCATATGCTCTGATAATTGCGGAGACGATGGCCGAAATGGGCGTAGACCCCTCGTCGCTGAAGCTGAAGGTCGGATTCTTCGGCGCGGAGCCCTGGACCGAGAGCATGAGACGCGACATCGAAAACAAGCTCAGGATAGAGACCAGGGACATCTACGGCCTCAGCGAGATGATCGGCCCGGGCGTCTCTTTTGAATGCAGCGAGCACTGCGGTCTTCACATCAACGAGGACCACTTCATTCCGGAGATCATCGACCCGGAGACGGGAGAAACCCTTCCCGAGGGCGAACGGGGCGAGCTGGTGTTTACCTGCATCACAAAACAGGCGATGCCCCTTATCCGTTACCGCACGAGGGATATCACGAGGATACACTACGAAAAGTGCGGCTGCGGACGCACTCTTGCGCGCATGGAAAAGACGGTGGGACGTTCCGACGATATGCTCATTATCCGCGGCGTCAACGTCTTCCCGAGCCAGATCGAAACGGTTCTCCTCTCGTTTGCGGAGGTCGCGCCCTATTACCAGATCATTGTCGACAGAGTCAACAACTCCGACAAGCTTGAAGTTCAGGTCGAGCTTGCGGAAAACAGCTTCCCCGACAGCGTCACCGAGCTTGAGGCGATCCGCGGAAATATCGGGCGGAGCATCGAGTCGGCGATAGGCATTTCCGCAAAGGTCACACTTGCGGAGCCGAGAAGTCTTCCGCGCTTTGAGGGAAAGTCCAAGAGAGTCATTGACAAGAGAGTTCTGTACTGATAAGGGAGGTATTTGCTGTGTTTATAGATCAGATATCTGTTTTTCTTGCAAACCAGACCGGAAGGCTCGCCGACGTGACCGAGGTTCTCGCCCGGGAAAACATCGACATCCGGGCGATGTCCCTTGCCGAAAACGAGGAGTACGGAGTTCTCCGCATTATCGTCAACGATCCCGGACTTGCGGTGGAAAAGCTGCGGGCGGCGGGGATCGCCGTGCGCGTGACTCCGGTCATTGCGGCGAAGTTCGGAGACGAACCGGGGGCGCTGAACAAGGTGCTCTCTCTTCTGAACGATGCCTGCGTTTCCCTGATATACGCGTATGCTTTCATATCGCCCGTGGGCGGCGGGGCATGCGTTGTGCTGAGAACGGGGGACTGCGGAAAAGCTGCCGGAGTTCTTGAGGCAAACGGCATCGAGCTTATGAAGGCAGAGGATATTCACAAGTGACAAAGGAAGAGATAAGAAAGCTGGCCGCCGAGACGGAGTCTGAGCTTGCGCCGGTCTTTCGGCGGATAGACGGGATATCGTCTGCCAACACCGAAAAAGTCATGGATGCGTTTTCGCGGGCGCACGTGAGCGAGGCCTGTTTTGTCCAGACCACCGGGTACGGCTACGACGACAGGGGGCGCACCGTTCTTGAGCAGGTGTACGCCGACGTGTTCGGCGCGGAGGCCGCGCTTGTGCGTCCGCACTTTATAAACGGCACCCATGCGATCGCCTGCGGGCTTTTCGGAGTTCTGAGAGGCGGAGGCAGGCTTCTCTGCGCCACGGGAATGCCCTACGACACTCTTGTCCCGGTGATATTCGGGGACAGGGGCGGAAGCCTTAAGGAGTACGGCGTGACTTCGGAGGTCGTCCGGCTTACGGAAGAGGACGGGAGCTTTTCCGCGGAGAAGCACATGGAGAGGCTTCGCAAGGCCGTAAAGGAATTTCGCCCCTCCGCCGCGCTCATCCAGCGCTCCCGGGGGTACGATCAGAGGCCGACCCTTTCCCCGGACATGATCGACCGCATTTCCCGGGAAATCAAACTGCTCAGCCCGGAAACAAGAATAGTCGTCGACAACTGCTACGGCGAATTTGTTGCAAAACGGGAACCGAAGGTTTCCCGAACCGACGGCGCAGACCTTCTCTGCGGCTCGCTCATAAAAAACCCGGGCGGCGGACTTGCCCCGACGGGCGGATATACGGTCGGCACGAAGGAAGCTGTGGAGGGGGCGGCCTGCCGTCTGGTCGCTCCGGGTATCGGAGGAGAAGCCGGAAGCTACGCCGGGGGGTACCGCCTGTTTTACCAGGGACTCTTCATGGCTCCGCACACGGTTGCCCAGGCGGTCAAAACTGCGGTTTTTGCCGCGGCGGTTCTTTCCCGCCTGGGGTACGCGGTTTCGCCCGGGGCGGAGGACGAGCGCTTCGACATAATACAGACCGTAAACTTCGGGCGTCCCGAGCCCCTGTTGGCTTTCATGAGAGGGATTCAGGCCGGTTCCCCCGTGGACAGCTTTGTCACGCCCGAGCCCTGGGATATGCCGGGATACGACGATCCGGTCGTTATGGCGGCGGGAGCGTTCGTTTCCGGCGCTTCGATCGAGCTTTCTGCGGACGCGCCCATGCGCGAGCCCTATACCGCGTTCATGCAGGGCGGGCTGACTTTTGAGTCGGGAAAGCTGGGGATCCTCAAAGCCCTGGAGTTTATGGCAGAACAGAAATAAACCCTGCGCCAAAATGCGGTTTTTGAAAAAAGCCTTCTCCCTCAAAAAATTTTTTAAGGGCAGGGCCTTTTGCTTTGAACAGGATGAGGCTCAACGCATATCGGCTTATGCCCATTAACTGCGCTTTGTAAAACATACCCCCAATACCGGGTGTCCGGTATTGGGGGTATGTTTTACAAAGCCCGGAGTTTTTGTTTTCGGGGGGACGCTGTGAAAAAAAGTATTCGGAAAGAAGGGCGGAGTTTATTTGCTGTTTGTGAGGTTTTTGATCCAGAAGCCTTTTTTGACGAATATAAAGCCGATAACGTCTTTTATAAAGCTCAGAGAGCAGCAGATTGCGTAAATCGGAAGGATCGGAAGCCCGGTGCATCGGCTTAGAAGCACTGCGACGGGAACGCTGACGACCCAGACAAAGCAGCTGTCAAATATGAAGGTGGTAAAAACCTTGCCTCCGGATCGAAGCGTGAAATAGGAGGCGTTTGCAAAGGCGTCGAGGGGCATTGCGGCGGCGGAGATCTGCATGAGCTTTGTTGCGAGGTCTTTCACGGCGTCGGTCGTGTTGTAAAGCCTGGGGATGAATTCCGCGCAGAATATGTAGATCAGCGAGACGACTATGCTCACCAGCAGGGAGAAGGTGATGAGTTTTCGCGCCGAGTCCATCGCCTTTTCGGGCTCGTTTGCGCCGAGATTCTGACCGACGATTATTCCGATTCCCGCTCCGACGGCCATGAAAGCCACGGAAAACACGTTGAAAAAGGTCTGGGATATGTTGTTTGCCGCCACCACGTCAAGGCCGCGCAGGGAGTAACACTGGTTCAGAACAGCCATTCCGGAGGCCCAAAGCGCCTCGTTTACCATGAGCGGAAGCCCCTTTAACGTGATCTGCCATATCAGCGCGCGGGGAATGCGGATGCTTTTGAAAGCGCCGATTATGAACCGGTTGCCGCTGCGGTGCGCATATGTCCAGACGGAGATGATCAGAAGCTCGGCAAAACGCGAAACGACCGTTGCGATTGCGGCGCCGTTTACGCCCAGCCCCTTAAAGCCGAAATGATCAAAGATCAGGATATAGTTGAGAACGAGGTTGAGAACGACGGCAATGATCCCGGCGTACATCGGCGGAACGGATTTTCCGGTTTCGCGCAGAGTGCTTGAATAGCACTGAACAACCGTGTAGGGAAGAAGTCCGATGAGCATGATGTTCATGTATTCACGGGCAAACTCAAGGGAGGCGGCTGCGTCTTCGGGGTTTCCCTCCCCGCGGAGATAAATGTCAATGAGCTCCCGGCCGAAAAAGACGAAGATGCCGATGCCGAGAAGACAGATCAGGGAACAGAAAAGCACCTTGAAACGGAATGTGTCGCGCACGCCCCTGGTGTCGCCGTTCCCGTGAAACTGAGCGCCGAAGATTCCGGCTCCCGAAACCGCTCCGAAAATGCAGAGGTTGAAAACGAAGAAAAGCTGGTTTGTGACGGCGACGCCCGTCATTTCAACCGTTCCGATCCGCCCGACCATCACGTTGTCGAGCATATTTACGAAGTTTGTTATTCCGTTTTGTATCATGATCGGAACAGTGAGAACAAGAACCTGTTTGTAAAAATCCCTTGTTCCGATAAATTTGCGTAAAAAATTCAAAAACCTGTCCTCCGAAGAAAAAATCAAACGCATAGATTTTACCATAAAAACCGGCGCAGTGCAACAAGAAAAAACAAAAAACGGCTTTGCTTCGGGTGGGAGCGCAAAAAGCGCAGGGGAAAAACGGACCGATGGGGGATTTGTCCTTGAAATATTTACATTATCGTGGTAAAATCAGAGTCAGCCAATAGCTCAAAGGGGGCGCGTGAGTATAAAAATGAAGAACGGGGCGAAGCTTTTTGTCGCTGCCGCCGTCATGCTTGCCGTGGTGGTGGGCGTCTGCTTTTACATGGCCGCGGTGAACCGGGAACCGGCGGTACAGGGGGACGTTGAGGTGCTCTATACCTCCATGACGGAGGGGGATTATACCTACACCGTTTTTTCGGATTACACCTGCGAGATTACTAAATATTCCGGGGATGAGACGGAAATCAGCATTCCGGGCGAGCTCAACACCTGCCCGGTGGTTTCGATCGGGGACTGTGTTTTTGAAGAATGCGACGGACTTCTGATGGTGAAGCTTCCCTCAAGCGTTGTTTCGATTGGGCGAAGGGCTTTTGCCGACTGTGCGCTTTTGAAGAGCGTGACGCTTCCCTCGGGGCTTTCCTATATCGGTGAAGAGGCGTTTTACGGCTGCAAAGCGCTTGAAAAGGTGAAAACCTCCGGAAAGCTCACTCTGATCGGAGAGAGCGCTTTTGAAAACTGTTTTTCGCTTGAAAAAGCCGTGTTTTCCGGCGGCGCGGAGGAAATCGGGGACTCTGCCTTTGCGGGCTGTCGGAAGCTTTCGTCGGTCCGCATTGGAAAGGGGCTTGTTTCGGTCGGAAATTACGCGTTCTCAAACTGTTCGGCGCTTGAAAAAATCGAATTTTCCGACGGAGTCAGAACCGTCGGTATCCGCGCGTTTGAAAAGTGCTCCTCGCTTTCAAAAGTAAAGCTTCCGGACAGTGTTGAGTCGGTGGGAAGATTTGCATTCACGGAAACGCCGTGGCTTGAAAACGCCGAGGGGTTCCTTGTGGTCGGAAACGGACTTCTGGTGGGGGTCGGTTCGGACGTGACGGGGAGCGCTGCCATACCTTACGGCGTCACGGCAATCTGCGACGCTTTTGAAAACCGGACGGACATAACTTCCGTCGATATACCCGACAGCGTTTCGGAGATACGGGACTCCGCTTTTAAGAACTGCACGGCTCTCGAGAGCGTGACAGTTCCGGAAAGCGTGAAGCGGATCGGAGCCTACGCCTTTTACGGCTGCACCGCGCTTGAAAACGTGAGCCTTCCCAAAGGTCTTTCGGACGTGGGCGGCTGGAGCTTTTTCAACACGGCGTGGAGCAAAAGCGCCGACTTTGTGGTCGGAGGAGACGGAATACTTTTCGGCTGCAACGTGAAGGGAAGCGCGGCCGAGGTTCCCGACGGAGTGAAATATATTGCGGAAGCCTTTGCTTACAGCGATTACGAAAGCGTCGTTCTTCCGGACAGCGTGGAAAAAATCTTTGACAACGCCTTTTACGGCGGCGAAAAGCTTGTTTCCGTCGTTTTCGGAAACGGAATCACGGAAATCGGCGGCAACGCCTTCGACGGGTGCGCACTGCTTGAGTCTCTGGAGCTGGCGGACGGCGCGTCGGTGATCGGAAAGGAAGCTTTTTCGGGATGCGAATCCCTTGCGTCCGTGTTCCTGCCGGAAAGCCTTGCGTATATCGGCGAGAACGCTTTTTTCGGATGCGCGGAGCTTAAAAGCGCGGTCTATGCAGGAGCGCCGGAGAAT
>JAEDMJ010000055.1 GCA_016303065.1 Clostridiales bacterium | reverse complement strand
ACTTCGCGGTATTCCGGGCATACCGTGCGGCACTTCTCCATGCAGTTTTTGCACCTTGTGTGGAATTTGCAGCCCGAGGGCGGATTTGCCGGGGACGGAATCGAACCTTCGAGAATGATTCTGTCCATACGGTAATCCGGATCCGGCACGGGAATTGCCGAGAACAGAGCCTTTGTGTAGGGGTGCATCGGCTCGGCAAAGAGCGAATCGGTGTCCGAATACTCCACCATCGAACCAAGATACATGACGCCGACGGTGTCCGAAATATGCTGGACAACGGAGAGGTCATGGGAAATGAACAGATAAGTGAGGCCGAACTCCTTCTGAAGATCGCGGAGCAGGTTTATTATCTGTGCCTGGATCGAAACGTCGAGAGCCGATACGGGCTCGTCGCAGAGTATGAAATCCGGGTTAAGCGCTAAAGCACGCGCGATGCATATTCTCTGCCTCTGGCCGCCGGAAAACTCATGGGGGTACCTGTCTTTGTGATACTCCGCAAGTCCGCAGGCTTTCATGATACGGGTGACATAGTCGTCGAACTCTTCCGGAGGAACGATATTGTGTTCTCTGACGGCTTCGCCGATGATCTCACCGACGGGAAGCCTCGGGGAAAGGCTCGAATAGGGATCCTGGAAAATGATCTGAATCTTCGGGCGGAGCTTTCTGATCTCGGACTTTGAAAGCTTGAAGATATCCTGTCCGTTGAAGATAACTTCGCCGGAGGTTTTGTCCTGAAGCCGGAGAATTGTTTTTCCGACGGTCGATTTTCCGCAGCCGGATTCGCCGACAAGTCCCATTGTGGTTCCGCGGCGGATCTTGAACGAGATGTCGTCCACGGCCTTGACGTTTCCGACAGTCATCTTGAAAAAACTGGATTTGATCGGGAAGTACTTTTTGAGATTTCTGACCTCAAGGAGGCAGTCTTCCTGCTCTTCCGCGGGAGTTGTTTTTTTGAGTTCGTCCATCTTAAAGCTCCTCCACGTTCGTCGATTTCGGATAACCGAGCACTTCGCCCTCGTTCACGTACTGATAGCATGAAACGACGTGCGTATCGCTGATTCTTATCTCCGGAGGATACACTCCCGAACACGCCTCCGTGCACTTTTCGCAGCGGTCCTTGAAATAGCAGTAGTTTGGCATATTGATCGGGTTGGGAACGCTTCCGGGTATATTGTAGAGGGAATCGACCTTTTTGTTGACGACGGGCTTCGACTTCATAAGGCCGATCGTGTAGGGGTGCTTGGGATTTTTGAAAATATCCTGGCTTGTACCCTTTTCAATGACGCGCCCGGCATACATTACGACGACATAGTCTGCCATCTGTGCCACAACGCCAAGGTCATGGGTGATGAGCATGATCGAGCTGTTGATCTTGTCCTTCAGATTGCTGAGAAGGTCGAGTATCTGCGCCTGGATCGTGACGTCGAGAGCCGTGGTCGGCTCGTCGGCAATTATAAGGTCCGGGTTGCAGGCAAGAGCGATGGCGATCATAATGCGCTGGCGCATTCCGCCCGAAAGCTCGTGCGGATACATCTTGTAAACGCCCTGGGCATTGGCAATTCCGACAAGCTCCAGCATTTCGATGGATCTGGCCCTGACTTCGTCCTTGCTCATCCCGGGATTGTGAAGCTTGATGACCTCGTCCACCTGCATTCCGATGCGGAATACCGGGTTGAGGCTTGTCATCGGCTCCTGGAAGATCATCGAAATTTTGTTTCCGCGGACATGCTGCATCTCGGAAGTGGGCATGTTGACGATGTTGCGGGCCGTGCCGTCGCCCATGTTGAACCTTATCTCGCCGCCGACGACCTGACCGGTGGGACGCTGCAGAAGCTGCATAAGCGAAAGAGAAGTAACGCTCTTTCCACAGCCCGACTCGCCGACTATGCCGACGGTCGAATGGCGCGGAACGTCAAAGGAAATACCGTCGACGGCTCTCACAACGCCGATGTCGGTAAAGAAATAGGTGCAGACATTGTCAAACTCCACGACATTGTTTTCGTCGCGCATCTTCGTGGTGTAAAGCGCGGGATCCGTGTTGGCGTTTGCGCGCTTTTTCTCAAGCTTGCGCGTGATCTTCCGGTTGAACCGGGAGATCTTCTTTGACTCCTTGCCTGAGATATAGGATGAATTTTTCTCTTTCTTCCTGAAAAACTTCATTTCTGCTCTCCTCCCCTTATCTCTTCATCTTCGGGTCGAAGGCGTCTCTGAGACCGTCGCCGACAAAGTTGAAAGCGATGACCGTAAGGCAGATCAGCATTCCGACAGGAATCCAGATATACGCGTATCTCGTCATCGTTTCGGTGGAAGTTGCAACGGAGTTGATCATCGTTCCCCATGTTGCCAGCGGATGCTTGACGCCGAGACCGAGGAAGGAAAGCGTGGACTCAATCAGAATAACGCTGCCAAGTCCCATTGTCGCCGTAACAATAAGCTGCGGCATGACGTTCGGAACAAGGTGGCGATAGATGCGCCTGCGAACCTTAAGACCGGTCGCCTCAGCCGCCATCATGAACTCCTGCTCTCTGAGTGAGAGGATCTGGCCTCTGACAAGACGGGCAACGCCGGCCCAGCCGAGGAAGCCGAGAACGGCCATCATCCAGATAAGCCTTACATATTCGTTCATCTGCAAATCGTCAAGGAACGCGCCGATTATGATGAGAATCGGCGTGGACGGGATGCAGTAGAAGATGTCGACGATACGCATGATGATCGAGTCGATCCAGCCGCCGAAATAGCCGGCAATACCGCCCATTATAACGCCGAGGATCGTCTCGAGAATGACGACGACAAAGCCGACCATGAGGGATACCTGGCCGCCGTACATTGCGCGCGCAAGAATATCGTACCCGTCGCCGTCGGTTCCGAGGGGATGGGCAAGAGAAGGCGACGCATAGATATCGATGAGCTGTTTCATCTGTTCGCACCAGAGCTCGTAGCTCTGATTTTTGCGAACAAGCGTGATCTCCGTCTCGATGCTCTGAACGTTGCCGTTCTCGTCGTAGACCAAATCGCCGGAATCGTTCATCTCGGGCATCATATAGTTAAACTCAAGTTTTGCAAGGTTGTTTTCCTGAAGCTCTGCAAGCGTCGCCGCAACGGCGTCCTTGAAGTCAATGGAAAGAGTGTCCTCGCCGGTCTCGCGTCTGACGACAAGGGTTGAAAGCCTTGCAAAATCGCCTTCGCCGTCGGAAACCGTGATGTGACCGTCGCCTGTATTCACGGTATAGCTCTTTCCGCCGTACTCAAAACTGTCGCTGCCCGCGGCGACGGCGCCGATCGCGCTGACTTTGAATTCATCGGTGAACAGCGGAACGTCGACCGGGTCATAAGCGTCGAAAACAAAAGTCGTGGCCAGCTCACAGGGGGTCGTGCCAACCTCAAGAAGAACGTCGACTCCCCCGTTTTCCGCCGGATCAAAGTGATACGTCCTTCCGCCGTACACAAAGACGCCGGTCTTGTCCGCCGCTCTGACGGCTTCGACAAAGGCAGAATCGGAAGCGCCCGTCCCCACATAGCTGTCATTCGACGTGCAGTAAACCGCGTAACTCGGCTTTTTGACAAGCTCGACGGCATACTCACTGCCTTCAAAGGTGAAAACCATGCTCTTGTCGCTGACCGCAGCCTTTACAAGGTTCCAGAATTCTTCCGGCAATTCCGCCCCCTGACTGTAGGTTATCTGGTTTGCGACAAAGGTAAAGTCGGCAATGAACTCTCTCTGGACATAATTTCCGTCAAGTTCGGTTTCCACGGCCGCAAGTGTATAAACCTTCTCGTTTTCGGTGGCCGAGAGACAATATATATTTCCCTCTTTGTCGGAAAGATATGAAGAGGACGCGTCCGCCGCAAGCATTTCCTTTATCTTCGCGTTGACGAAATTCGTGACGGAAGAATCAGCTTTAAGCTCCTCGTCCAGCGGAAGCATGGAAAATTCACTCCGCTGTTCAACATATGCGTAGTCTATGTTGAGGTATCCGTATTTATAGAAGCGATCCCTCTGTCCGTAGGGGTAAAAGAGCGGACCAAGGAACGAAAAAAGAAACATTGCTATCAAAACGACCGTGCCGACGATCGCCAGGCGGTTTCTGATGAATCTTTTGAAAACCAGGCGGCCGGGGCTGAGGACTTTAACGCGCTGGGTGTCGTCAAGACGCATACTTCCGTCGGAATTGCCGAGGTTTTCTTTTTCAAGTTTTTCCTTTGCCTTGAGGACTTCGTTAAGTTTGTTGTATGCAGCCATCAAAGCACCTCCTCAGTTGACTCTGACTCTCGGGTCAACCGCCGCATAGAGCACGTCGGCAAGCAGGGTTCCCAAAAGAGTCAGTATCGCGATAAAGGCGAGATAAAACATCGTAAACGGAATATCACCGTTTCTGAGTGAATAGTACGAGGCATATCCGATTCCGCGGATAGAGAAAAGAGTCTCGGTGATGAGCGCGCCGGAGAAGAGTCCGGGCAGGGAGTTTCCGAGGATCGTGACAATCGGAATAAGAGTGTTTCTGAACGCGTGATAGCCGATAACGCGTCTTTCCGAAAGACCTTTTGCGCGCGCGGTTCTTATATAATCCGCGTTCAAAACCTCGAGAGTATTTGTTCGGACATAGCGCATAACGCCGCCTATGCCGGTTATTACCAAAGTCATACAGGGCAGAATATAGTGCCAGACGATGTCCCAAAACTGCCCCCAGGGGGACATCATCGCGTAGTACCGGCTTTGCATACCGTCGATCTCAAACCAACCGAGATTGACGGCAAATATCCATTTCAAAATCGATGCCGTAAAGAACGTCGGCAGTGAAATGCCGATAAGCGATACAACCGTGACCGAATAGTCGACAAAACCGTACTGTTTCTTTGCCGCAACAACGCCGAGGGGTATCGCAATACCCATTTCGAGCACAAATGCGGCTACGCCCAGATAGAAGCTTCTCCAGATAACTTCATTGAATTTTTCAATTACGGGAACAGTCCAATACCAGCTGTCGCCGAAATTTCCCTTTATCGCGTTTCCCAGCCACACAAAGTATCCGACGATAACGCCCTTGTCCATTCCGTAGAAAGCGTTCAGCTCGTCCAACCACTCCTGGTAGCTTTTGGTCGTGCCGGCTTTAGAGGACATTTCGCGCGCGACTGTTTCCATGTAGCTTGTAGGGAGACTCGACATGAGCGTGTATATAATGAACATGACGAAAAACAAAATCACACAAGCCATGAGCACGCGCTTTACCAAAAATTTAACCATATCTCAATCTCCACCAGTATCTTTGATATCCGGGAACCCCCCGGAGCCATACAACTCAAAACGATTTCCGGATGAAAGAATATCTCACCGGGGGTCTGCCTGGAGCAGACCCCCGGATGCGATATAACAGAAGCAATAAACTTAAGAAAAAGTTTATTCAGCCACCGGATTCATTTCGAGCTGTTCGATGTCGTTCATCCAGCTCCAGTAAGTCGTGATATCCGGAGTTACGGTCTCGATGTTGACGCGGGCAGAAGACATAACGTAGGCGTTCTGTCTCTGATAGGTCGGAACTTCAACCGCCCAGTCGATGATGATCTCGAGGCATTCCTTGTAAAGAGCCTTTCTGTAGCTCTGGTCGGCGCTGGTGCGCGCTTCAAGGATCTTGGCGTCGAGAGTATCGTCGGTGATGGAGTACTTGTTGGAGTCGGTGCCGCCGGCGCCGAGGATGTTGCTGGAGTGATAGACCTGGTACATATCCGGGTCAACGGTTGCCGACCATGCAGCGGCCCACATGTCGCAGGTTCCGGCGTCGAGGGAATCCCAAAGGACGTTGGAGTCGGACGGGTCGTTGATGGAGAGCTTGATGCCGATGGACTCAAGCGCAGTGGAAGCGTTGGTGACGACGCCGTATACCGGGTGATCGCCGATGCCGGAGGCCGGGATGATGAGCTCGTACTCAAGGGAGGCGCCTTCCGGAGCCGCGGTGAACTTGGAGCCGTCCCAGGTGTAACCGGCGGCCTTGAGGTATTCGATGGCGGCGTTAAGCGCAGCTTCGTACTTCTGGGCTTCGGTCATGCCTTCGGTGTAGATCGGGTTTCCGTCAACGCCGGTGGAGAAGGCGATCTTGTAACCGTCGTCAGTGCTCTTCGGGGCAGCCCAGGAGCAGTTGGAGATCGGGTACTGGATGACGGCGGCGCGGTCGCCGTAATAGGAGTCGATAACGGTGTCTCTGTAAACAGAGAAGAGTGTGGCAAAGGCTTTGCGGAGGTTCTTGGACGCGTCGCTGTCCTTGTCGTCGCCGACTTTGACAGTGGTGGCGCAGATGCCTATATAGCCGTAGCCGAGGTTGTCGATGGTGTAGGTCTCAAAGACGTCGCCGTCAAGCTCTCCGTTGGAGTTGTACTGCTTGATGGCTGCGACGGAGGTGTTGTCGAAGTTCGGGTTGACAACATCAAAGCTTCCGGTCTGAACGCCGGTGATCATATCGCTGGTGGAAGTCTCCTTGAAGAGGAGGTTGGTGATCTTCGGCTGTCCGAGATAATAGTTCTCGTTGGAGACGAAGGTAACAACGCCGTTCTCGTAGCTGACGAACTTGTAGGGGCCGGCGCCAACCGGGGTGGAAGTCTTGGCACGGATGCCGCTGAGGTCGCCCTTTACGAAGCCGAAGGAGTTGTTGTCGTAATTGTAGAGGCTCTCATCGCCGTAGTAGTGCATCGGAGTGAGAGTGATGCCGGCCATGTCATAGATGGCGGTGGCGTCGAAGGAGTTCATCTTGATCTCAAAGCTGTATTCGCCGGTCTTCTTGACGCCGCTGATGCTGGCAGCGCTGTCGCCGGTCTTGACGGCCTTGCTGTAAGTGTCGGCCGCGTCGCCGAGCTCGGCAGAGATCAGATCGGAAATGTTGTCGGTAGCCTTCTCAGAGTTGATGCCGCTGTCGGAAATATCGTATCCGTAGTTGGCAACTATGGCGTCGAAGTACTCCGCAGCAGTCGGATAGGTGTTGACAAGGTCATAGCTCTTGTCATTGCAGACAAAGTTTCCGGCTTCGTCAAACTCGCCGTATCCCCACATGATCATGCCGAAGGCAGTCTGGAGACCGGGGTTGGCGCTGATGGTTGCAGCGTCGCTGTTGAGGAACGCAGCGTAGGTGTCGTCCAGATATCCGCTGACACAGTAGTCAACGATGCTCTGAGCAAACTTCTCACCGGCGGCGTTGAAAGCAGTCCAGTAAGCGGCCGCTTCGTCGGCGGTGAAGTATTCGGACGTACCCTCAGGACCGGCGGCAAGAATAAGGTTGGAAAGCTGTTCCATACCGCTTCTGTAAGCATCCATGCCTTCGATGTCGAGGGAGTAGAAAGTGGAAGATCCGTTGTAGGTCGGATCGCAGAGAACGTAGATGTAGAAGATCGCATCGTCCGCAGTCACCGGGGTTCCGTCGGAGAACTTCAAATCGTCCCTCATCTGGAACTTGTACACGACGGTGCCGTCCTCATTCGTGACGATCTCGCAGTCAGCGGCGCTGTGATAGGTGTAATCGGTTCCGTTATAGGGGATAACCTCACCGTCAACGCCGTTCATAACGATCTTGCCCTCTCTGTCGCTGGCGAGAAGGCCGAGCTGGGTCATGCCGACAACGTCGCCGTCATAAGCCGTCGTATAGAAAAACGGGCTGAATTTGGCGGACAGCGTGTCTGTGCCGTACACCAGAGTGTCTCCGCCTTCGTATTTGCCGCCGCAGCCTGCGAGAACGGACGCAGACATCAGCAGGGCAAGGACGAGCAGCAGAACTCTGCGCAGGGATTTTTTCATGCTGATAACCTCCATACTATATTTCTGTATATAAACCGGAAGTTTCCGATTTACTACCTTTGTGAACAAATGCCCGGACAGCCGGAAGCTCAGGACTCCTTCCCGGCCTTATCGGGAGATTTCTCTGATTTTCTGAAAAACGCCGCTCCCCTCGCCCTGAACGAAAGCCAGGAAAAAACGACCTGGACAATGAGCGAAACGGCAAAGAGGACGTCCCCGGGCATCCTGAGACTGTCGCGCTGAACCGCGAAAAACACCGCGTCCCCGGCAAGGGCGACGCTTGCAAAGACCGCGCAGAAGACGGTCGAAGTCACCGTGCGTTTTTTGATTTTCTCGGCGGTCTCGCGCCTCATCGGAGTGCGGACCGTGAACAGCTCATAAACGCCGTAAATCTGAAACGCCAGAGGGAGCATCACACAGGCGTCCGGACCGATGACATACATCGTGTGCGCCGAAGCCGCGTTCATAAAAAGACCGAAGACAAACGCGCCTGCAAGCACCGCCGTGCTGACAAGAAGCTCAAGCCGCGTCTTTCTGAAAAGCGGTTGCTCCATCGAAAACTCGAAATAATCGCCGATGTAGACCGCTTTGGATTTCATGCGGCCGTTTTTGCCTTCAATGTGCTCGAGCCGATAGTCGCTCAGATATTTTCTGGATATCATAAACCCATCCCTGTCCCGCGCACTTTCCGAAAGCGCCGCTTTCACACACGAGTTTTTTCCATACGCATATGCACTTTCTTAGTATAGCATATCCGCCTGTTCATTTCAAGTACAAATTAAAAATCTGTTCACAGTTTTTGCCGGAAAAACTGTTTATTTGCCGGGAAAGAAAGCCTGTGCCCGACTCTGAGGCTTTATGCCGTTTTTCTTGCAGGAGAAACAAATCCCCGGATATCCGCCGGAACAGCCCTGTATTTCCGCTGAATTCCAAATATTTTCACTTCCGCGTTTGCTATCAGAAACCGCCGTAATCCGAACAGTCTCCCGGAGCCGGGCAAGAGTCCTGAGCGGCTTCGTACACCGGCGGCACCGGAATCGCCTGAACCGGCGCCGACTGCGAAATTTCCATCCGGCGGACAGGCGAAGCGTCCGGATAAAGCCCGCAGGGCGGCTCTTCTCCGGGCGTCCCGGCGTAAGCGGGAGACGCGGCGCTCTCCGTTTGCCGCGAAACGTAAATTTTCCGGACGGGCGGATTTTTCTGCGCCGAGGCAGCTTCCGCGGACTTTGCCGGCACGGAATTCGGCGACACAAATTTCCGCTCAACTCCCCGGCTGTCGGCGGCCGGAATCGCAGAGGGCTTCGGCGACGCACAGTATACGGGATTTCGCATTTTGAACACCGCGGCAAGAAGGATTGTAAACGCTGCAACAAACACCAAAATCAGAACGCCGAGCAAAACCCACATGGCCACAGGAACGGAGGCAAATATACCGTTTTCGCCGGCAGAGCCATCATCCTGCGCCGCCCCGGCGCTCACGACGCCGTATGAAACGCCAAGCGTGTCGAGAACTGCGGTGAGCTCCCCTGCCGAAACCGCACAGGCGTTCCCGCCGTCCGTTTCCAAAAGCGAGCTGTTTATTCCCAGCACAGCGCCGTTTTCATCCAACAGCGGACCGCAGAAAACTCCACCGTCAGCCTTTGCACAGTGCAGGATGACCGAAACGCCCGCTTCCGTCTCCGAAAGCATCGACACCGTTCCCCCGCCGGAAGCAGATTGTTCCGCCGCGCCGGGCAAATCCGTTTCAAATGTTTCGGTATATCCGATGGAAAACACTTTTTCGCCGCTTAACGCCGGCTCTTTGCGGAATTTGAGTATCGAATCGGAGTACACCCGGCGGTCAAGCTCCAAAACGGCAAAGTCGCAGGCCCTGCTGTATCCAATTACCGAAGCGGAAATGCGGACGTCCCCGTTCACGATCACTTCCGGCCCGTTTATGCGGTAATATTTAAGGCCGTACCGTTCGCAAAAGGAATTCAGATTTTCCGAAAGCAGTTCCTCCGTGCAGATATGCGCGTTGGTTATGACGGCCGCGGAGCTTTCGCCTTCTCCGACGATGAACCCCGTGCCCGCAATGCACGCCGTTCCGCCGTAGCTTCCGTCGGAACGGTAAAAGTCGACCGTCACGACGACCCTGAGAACTCCGCCCGCACAAGCCCCCGCGCCTTCGTCCCCGGCGCAAAAAGCAGCGCAGGGCGCCGCCGCGGTCAAAAGACAAAAACACAGCAGCACATACAAAACTCTTTTCACGGTCTTCATGAGCGTTTCACCTGCGGAATCAAACTTTGTCGCTTTTTTCACAAAAGGGCGTATGGGGTTTTTCGATAAATAATTATATCATCGGCGCCAAAATCTGTCAATATTGTCAAATCCCGCGTTTTGCCTTTGAAAATCTCTTTTCGGGCAAAAGATTTCTCATTTTTTCGCCTTTCGCCTTGACTTTTCACGGAGCGTTTACTATAATATATATTTGTATATTTGAACGGAGGTTTCAGTATGAAAAACACGGAAAAAACCATGGAACAAATCGTCGCCTTCTGTAAAAACAGGGGCTTTATATTCAGCGGAAGCGAGATTTACGGCGGACTTGCCAACACCTGGGACTACGGCCCTCTCGGCGTGGAATTCAAAAACAACGTCAAAAAGGCCTGGTGGAAGAAATTCGTCACCGAGTGCCGCTACAACGTCGGCGTTGACTGCGCCATTCTCATGAACAAGGAGACCTGGGTTGCTTCCGGACATCTCGGCGGATTTTCCGACCCGCTTATGGACTGCCGCGAATGCAAGGAGCGTTTCCGCGCCGACAAACTCATCGAGGATTACTGCGCGCAAAACGGCGTCTCCACCGAAAAACCCGTCGACGCCCTCTCCCAGCAGGAGATGATGGACTTTATCAAGGAACACGCCATCCCCTGCCCCAGCTGCGGCAAGCACAATTTCACCGACATCCGCCAGTTCAACCTGATGTTCAAGACCTTCCAGGGCGTCACCGAGGA
>JAEDMJ010000018.1 GCA_016303065.1 Clostridiales bacterium | reverse complement strand
GTCGTGTTCCCCAGCGCGTCCGTGATCGTTGAAAGACGGTTCCCTCCGGAATATGTCGCGCTGACCGTGACAGAATCGCTTCCGCTTCCCACCGTAACGCTCGTGTTATTCCCGTAGGTGTCGTAGGTGAACGTGCTCACCACGCCCTCCGGGCTCGTCGCTGTCAGCACATTGTGATAGCTGTCATATGTATATGTCTGGGCCGCTCCCGTCGGCAGCACCATCTTCGTAAGGTCGTTGCCCGTATACTCGTATGTCGTCGTCCGTTTTCTAAGATCCGTAACGCTCGTCACGTTTCCGGCAGAATCGTACACATAGCTGTGTCCGAACTCTTCCCTGAAAAGCTGTATCCCGTCGAAATACGCCGTGTTCGCGTTCGCCTCGTACACAATCAGTATGCGGATGAATGTGTACGCCTTGGGCGCCACGACCCTCTTCGCCGCGTACTGCCACCCAACTCCGCTCTTTACGGCCGTGTTGAAGTCCAGCAGCACTTCGCTCTCAGTTCCGTCGGCGTTATAAAACCTCGCCAAAAGTCCGAAACGCCTGTTTGTCCCCCCGGTAAGCGGTACGGAGTCACCCTTGGCCCAGCCGGCAAGCGTGTACACGTCCCCGGCTGCTCCCGACACTGCGACGTCCTGGTAGCACCGCTTGAGGCGTTCCGCATCTCCGGTCATGGAATAAACGCTGGAATCAAGCTGCGGCGCAGCGGAGCCGGACGCATCCGTGGTGCGTATCTCCGTGTCACGGCACCCGTCTCCCTCGCTCCAGCCGTAGGGATCGGCCTCTGTGCTTCCGGCAAACGTGAAATCTCCGTTGTCCACCAGGTTATAGCGGCTCGCGGTGGCGGACGCTTCCACCTGTATGCAGTCAAAATACACCGTTCCGACCGAATAGCTGGCCAGATGTATCGTCGCAAGCTCCGCTTCCGACGTCGACGGATGGGTGTACGTCACCTCAATCCGCGTCCACTCCGGCGAGGACTTTACAAACGAGCTTGTTTTCGCATAGCCGGTGTAGCCCACAAGCTTCACGCCCAGCCGCACGCCGTAGCCGGATGAATCCATGTTCACGGTCTTTATATACGCCGAGAAAGTATATGTCACACCCGGCTGAAGCGTAAACGCAGAGCTTACGGGGGTTCTTACGGCGTAAAACGTGTTGTTTGCCGTCCGGACAATCTTCAGCGACCGGCTTCCGAGCCAGCTCTCCTCCGTCGTATAGCTCCAGCTTCCGGTATCCGCCGCACCCGTCGCTGCGGTCCAGCAGCCGGACTTTTCAAAGCCGGAATTTCTCACCAGGTTTCCGACGGTATTCTGCAGTTTCGAGGAAAGATTGAGCTGGTTCACCTTGCCCGTGTCGTCTTCTTCGTTGTTGTCATACTCTGAAAACTGCGCGCGGCCCTGACCGTCCTGTACGGAGACGGTGTTGCCCCAGTCGTTGAACTGCATGATCTCGGCGTTGCCGTTGTGGTCGGTGAAGACGGTCTGATTCTGGCCGTAGACAATGCCAAGGGTGCCTCCGCAGGAGTTTCCGTCGTAAACCGAGACGCTTCGCACACGGTAGGGATCACCGGAGGTATAGGCATAGCGCACGTTGAATCCGTCGACGTCCGTCGCCCGTTTCAGAAGATGGCTCGCCGCAGAGGTATAGCTGTAGCTTACGCTCTTCCCGTCGGGGTAGGTTATCCCGGTGAAGTCAGAATTCGTGAACGTGTAGTCCAGCGCGCTTATGACCGCCGTGTCCGTCGTGTTCCGGTGGAAGGTAACGCGGCTTAACAGACCGTTTGTATACGTGAACCTGTAAAACCTTCCCGCTCCGTCGCGTATGCCTGCAATGCAGTACTTGTCGGAAGAGCTTTCGCTGCCCGAAACATAGCTTACTATGATATTGCAGTACGTCTCCTGATTGTTCCGTATGACGCCGACACGTCCGAGCGCGTCGAAATAGCTCTTGTTGCCCTTCTTGTCGGATATGCGGTAGGGGTAGTCCCCCGTCCGCCCGGTTATGAGCAGGAGTCCGGAGCCGGTTTCTTCCTCGTAGCGGTTCTCCGATTTGTATTTGAAATAGTGCCGGGTGCCGTCCTCGTCCTCCCAGATGTAATAGCTGCTGTCACTTTCCCAGCGATAGACGCGCTGGTTATAGTTCGTGCGCCAGCCGAATCCCACACCGAACTCATTGTTCTTTCTGTCGTTTGCGTTGTAGACATGGCTGATCGACACGGGCATCCTGAGCCCGGAAAAGCCCAAACCGTCCGCCACCCACACAAGGTTGCCGGTATAGCTGTTGACGTAGCCCGTTCCGGCGCGCCCCGCGCTCTGGGTCGTATAGTCCCAGCAGCTTTCAAGGCCGCAGTTATTGATATATGACATGTAAAGCACGGGCATGACTTCGCCGCCGTAGTTCGACGAGCAGAACTGTTTCCAGTTGTCCGAGCTTCCGTTTTCGACTGCGTCCGCCGCCTTGAACATCATCCCGGTGTTCCCGTCCGCGTACCAGCTTCTTACGATGTCCGTCACGTCCCAGCTGTACCAGCCTGCACTGTATATGACCTGGTAATCGTCGACGGCCGGATCGTAATCCGGCTTGTTCGACCAGTTGAGCGTCGTGTCGTCCCAGGTCCCCTCCACCTTGTGTACGTTGACCTGTGCGGCTACCGTCGAATTCTGGAGTTTGTAAAGCGACATCGTCGCGCCCGTTATGTAATCCGCAGAAGTGAGCTCCGGGATGTTTTCATACTGCACATAGAACCTGGATATTCCGTATCCCGAATACCTTCCGCACTCTATTATGCCCCAGGTATGGGGTTCTGTTTTGTTCTGGAAGACGGACTGGTCCTGGGTATTGGCTATGGTGATTTCCGGGTGAACCACCGGGTCCAGCGCCACGGGATAGACGCGTTCATCTGCCGCCATCCAATCCCATGGCGCGGCGTAGGCAAGGATCCACCCCTCTGCGCTCTCCTCCAGCGTCACTTCCACGTCAAAGCTCACCGCTCCCGCGGAATCCTGGACATAGGGCGCCGGCATACGAAACACGGCTTCGCCGCTGTCCGAAGCGCAGGCAAGAACGCTTCCGTCGTCTTCAAGGCTCAGTTCAAGGTCCTCTCCGCTCATTCGGTAGATATAGACCTCTTCCTCCTCCGGACAGGATTCAATGATGAGGGACTCCTTGAGCGTGTTTGAAATAAGGTCATATCTAAGATCGACTCCCTCGCAGACCGACGCGTACTCGATGGCCGCGTCAGCGGTCTGGGGAACCGTCTGACTCATCCGTTCGTCCGCGGCGTAAGCCGTGCCGGCGGACTGAATCACTCCCGCGGAAATGTCCGCCGCTTCCACCGAAGCGCCCGATTCCATGCCGATCTGTCCGGCAGCCGCCCCCGGGAACGGCTGACTTATCACCGCTGAGGCGCTGATGTTTTCGGAAAATCCCGTTCCTCTTCCGGCAAAGCTGAACTCAAGGGTATATCCTTCGTAGCTCACCGAAACGCCCGGACCCGCGCCGAGGCTTTGGGGAAGGCTTACCTCCCACAGACCTGCGGCGTTCTTATACACCGTGTCTCCGCGGGAGGTCTGCACCGCCGAAAGCGTGTTGTCGATCTCCTTCCATTCCCCGTCCTCGGCATAGTGCACCGCGCGCGGATATATGGCCAGAAGGTGCTGTCCGTTTTCGAGAAGGAACTCTTTTTGAAACTCTCCGCGGCCGGAGACGATCTCTTCGGCAACGGCGGAACCCTCTTTTTCCTCCGAAGCGGAGGGCTCCTCCCCCTCCCTCTCTCCAAAACGGGAATCGGCAGCCGCGGCTGTCAAAACATCTTCTGCGGCAAACGCGCTTCCGGGTAAAAGCTGCATAAACAGCGCGAGCACAAGTACCAGCGACACTCCGCGGAACAGTCTCTTTTTTGCCATATTTCCCCCGCCTTTTTTCTTTTTTGGGGACGCATTTCTGCTTCCAAATCAATTATATCGCAATTATTAACACATTGCAATATTTTGTTAAAAATTCCGGCGTTTTTTCGGCATGGACTGCCCCGCGGCAAAAAGAACTAAAAAAAACGCCGCCCCAGATTTCGCAACGGAAAAATGCGGCGGCGCAGGCTGTATCAGTCCCGGATTTCAAAAGCGCCCTTCATTTTTGCCGCGACGCGGCAGGCGCGCTTGTAGCATTCGGCAATATACTCCTCCGGCGAGAGTTTTCGGTACAGGTCGTTTTCCCGGCGTCCGGGCTTTGAGACCGTGCTGAGCTCAAAGGTAAGCGGTCCGGCAAAACCGCAGCGGCCGAGCCTTGCGGCGTTGTTGTCCCAGTCGGCAATTCCGTCAAAGGGCAGAAGGTGGAGATCGTCGATATAGGTTATCTTTCCGCCGAAGTCGCGGACGCCCAGGTTGTCGTTGAGGTGGGTGGCGATGAGCCTGTCGCCGTAGAGGGCAAGCATATCCTTTGAGTGGTTGTAGCACATCTCATGCCCGCTGTCCCAGCAGAAGCCAACCGAGGCCTCCGAGCGCAGCGCCTCCATAAGCGCCGCGAGATATTCCTCGCCCTCGGTGTTTTCCAGCGCGATCTTCACGCCGCGTTTTTCCGCCTCTCTGGCAAGGGCGCCGTACCGCTCTATTCCGGCCGGGGTCGGAGAGTGGTCTTCGAAGCCGATGAAGGCGTGGACGATCATGATCGGCGCGCCGAATTTTTCACATACGCGCAGACATTCCGTAAGCTCGTCAAGGGCGGCCTTTCCCGCTTCCGCGTCGTCCCCCCACATCTTCGCCGATTTTCCAAAGGGCGCGTGGATCGACTGAAGCTCCAGCCCCGCATCCTTTCCGGCGCAAACGAGCTTCTCCGGAGAATTCCTCGGGTTCCAATCAAAAAAATAAGCCTCGAAGCCCGCATTTGCAAATATCTTCACTTCCTCCGGTCCGGAAAGACCGAAGCTGCCAACATTGAGACAGAGCTTTCTGTTCCACATTTTTCTTTTCCCATTCTTTCTCAAAAATCAAATTTTTGCACGTAAATGCTTCCCGAGGGAATTTGCAGGGGGCGTTTCCGCTCAAAAATACCGTCCGCACGTTCAAGCTGAGAGCCCCGCTGCCGGAAGGCTGATATTCCCACCGGTATTTTATTATATATCTCCCGCGGGGCAATGTCAATTTTTCCCGCAGAAATATACGTCCCCCTTCCGAAAAAGAACGGAAAGGGGGACGAAAAAAGCGGTTTCAGTCTTTGTTTTTAAGTTCTGCGGCGTGGGCTTTTTCAATCTCAGGGAACACGGAAAGCATCGGTTCGACGTTTTTGTGTTTGATATTGCGGTCCACGTAGTTCTTCGTGATTTTCATCACCAGCCCGGACAGGCTCAGAACGCCGATAAGGTTCGGGATCATCATAAGCCCGTTGAAGGTGTCAGAGATGTTCCAGGGAAGCGCAACGTCCTTGAGTATGCAGCTTACGAAAATGATGCCCACAAAGACGATCTTGTAGGCGATCGCGGATTTCTCTCCGAAGAGATAGCTCCAGCTCCGCGCTCCGTAATAGCTCCAGCCGAGCGTGGTCGAAAACGCAAAGAACAGCACGGCGATCGCCACAAACCATCCGCCGAAAGATCCGAAGCTCATCGTGAACGCCTCCGCCACAAGGGTGTTGGAGTCCAGATTTTCAAATCCGGCCGCCAGTCCGCCCGTGGAAAGATCGATCACGCCCGAAGAAAGCACGACGACCGCCGTCAGGGTGCAGATTATCATTGTGTCGAAAAACACTTCAAAGATCCCCCACAGACCCTGTCTGACGGGTTCCTTGACATTGGACGCCGAGTGAACCATGACCGAAGAGCCAAGACCCGCTTCGTTGGAGAAGATGCCGCGCTTGAAGCCCATCTTGATGGCAATACCGACTGCTCCGCCGCCGATTGCCGCGGGAGTGAACGCGAACTTGAAAATGGCGGCAAAAATCTCACCGACCATTCCGATATTCATGAAAAATATGACAACGGCGCCGGCGATGTAAATAACGCTCATGAAAGGAACAAGCTTTTCCGTCACGGAGGCAATGCGCTTTATTCCGCCGATAACGACAAGAGCCGCCACGGTCATAAGCACAAGACCCACGACCCACGTGGGAATTCCGAACTGGGAATTGAGGTTGCTGGCGATCGTGTTTGCCTGGGCAAGGTTTCCGATGCCGAAAGACGCAACGACGGCGAAAACCGCAAAGAGTATGGCAAGCACCCGGCCGATTACCTTAAAGCCCTTTTTGCTTCCCAGTCCGTCCTGGAGATAGTACATCGCTCCGCCGGCCCACTCGCCGCGGCTGTCCTTGCGGCGGTAGTAAATGCCGAGAACATTTTCCGAGAAATTCGTCATCATTCCGAAAAACGCCGAGACCCACATCCAGAACACTGCGCCCGGTCCGCCGACCGCGATCGCTCCGGCCACACCGGCAATATTTCCCGTGCCGACCGTCGCGGCAAGCGCGGTGCAGAGCGCCTGGAACTGGGAGATGGAAGCCTTGTCCCTGACATGGGCAAGGGCTTTCTTTTTGAACAGGCTTCCGACGGTCTGCTTAATCCAATGCCCAAAATGACTTATCTGGAAAAACTTCGTCAGAACGGTCATGATGACGCCCGTTCCCAGCAGGATTGCAATCCCGAACCAGCCCCAGATAAAGGTGTTCAGCTCGTTTGCGATGAAATTCAGAATTTTCAACTTTTCTCTTCCTTTCCTGTTTTCGTGCGTGTACGGAAAATCCCGAATAAACAAAAGCGGCTGCGCCAAAAGGCACAGCCGCCGCACAAAAAAGCTTATTCTTGTTGATCCACAATTTTGCGCTCTGTCCTTTTGCCTGAGAGATTAGACTTTCGCCTTGCACCTTCGGCACCCGTTCCCTGCACGGGCTTCTCCAGAGTTCCGTCAATCCACAGTCTCTTTTACCTGAAAGTTTCACTTCTTCGGTCGGGTTCTCCCGTTTCCTGCGGATCTCATACGGTTCTATTCGGTTTTCCTGACAATATGCTACCACATTTTGCCCGGCAATGCAATATCTGACGCGCGTTTTTCCGAAAAAATTTTTAACATATCGAAGAGCGTACGGGGTGACAAAATTCAAATCCCGGAACGAAAAAACCCGCTTCTTATTGACATCGGAGGCAAATGATTATATAATGTAGGCGGTGTTGTATGCCTGTCGCAAAGAAAAGAATTTCCAATTGCTTTGCGGCGTTTTTTACTGCCGACACACAAAACTCCTGTGTATTGCACATATATATGCACAGGCTCACATAAAAGGATGATGGACTTGAACGACTCACAAAAAGCAGTGAAGGCCAACAGAAGTCTTGTTTTGTGCCTCACTGATCTTGCTATTGTAATACTTTCATACGCTTTCTCGCTCGGCCTTGCCGCCGTTGCCGGAGTGTTTCCCGACCGCATATACGTTGCCGTCCTCTGGATAGCCGTTCCGGCGGCGGTATATACCGTCTTCTTTATGATCCTGCACATAAACCGCATGATCTGGCGCTACGCCTCAGGAAACGAATATCTGCGCCTTCTGGCCGTTTCCGTGATCTGCGGTCTGGCTTCGTTTCTCTTTTTTGAGCTTTTGACTCTGCAAAACGCCCTTCCGGTCCTTTATTCGATAATTTCCGCCTCCGTTTGCGCGGTCGTGATACTTCTTTCCCGCCTGTGCTATTACGAGCTTGTCAACACGAGTTCTGTGAAATCCGCCGGCTCCGCGCCCAAAAGGCTCCTCATCGTCGGAGCGGGTACGGCCGGTTCGCTTATGCTTTCCGAAATAAAGCACAATCCCGCCCTCGGGCTTCTCCCCGTGGCGCTGATCGACGACGACCGCGCAAAACAGCACCGCCGGCTGTACGGCGTCCGCATTTTCGGCGGCGTCGACGATATCGAGTCCGTCTGCAGCCAGCAGAACGTCTCCGTGATCTATGTGGCAATCCCCTCCGCCACCAACCGCCAGCGGGCCCGCATTCTCAACGAGTGTGCGAAGACCGGCTGCAGCGTCAAGATACTGCCCTTTTTCTCCGAAATTGCCGGAAGCGACAGCATCGCCGACAAAGTCCGCAGCATAACCCCGGAGGAACTCCTCGGCCGCGAACCCATCGAAGTTGCCAGCGAAAGCCTTCTGTCCTTTATCTGCGGCAAAACGATAGCCATAACCGGCGGCGGCGGTTCAATCGGTTCCGAGCTGTGCCGCCAGATCGCCGCCCACTCCCCCCGCAGGCTCATCATCATCGACATCTACGAAAACAACGCCTATGCCATCCAGCAGGAGCTGATCGGAAAATACGGCGATGCTCTGAACCTCGAAGTTTATATCGCTTCCGTGCGGGAGTTTTCGAAAATAAACCGTATTTTCTCCCTTGAACGCCCGGACATCGTCATCCACGCCGCAGCCCACAAGCACGTTCCGCTTATGGAGGCGAGCCCCGACGAAGCCGTAAAGAACAATGTCTTCGGGCTTCTGAACACCGCAACGGCAGCCAGCAAAAACCGCGTGCCGAAATTCATCCTCATCTCCACGGACAAGGCCGTCAACCCCACCAACGTCATGGGCGCCACAAAGCGGATCTGCGAGATGATAATCCAGCATTTTTCCGAGACTTCCGAAACAAATTTTGCTTCCGTCCGCTTCGGAAACGTGCTGGGCTCGAACGGCTCGGTTATCCCGCTTTTCAAAAAACAGATCGAAGCCCGCGCCGACGTGACCGTCACCCATTCCGAAATGATCCGCTATTTCATGACGATCCCCGAAGCGAGCCAGCTCGTTCTCGCCGCAGGGGCCATGGCAAACGGCGGCGAGATCTTTGTGCTCGACATGGGCGCTCCCGTCAGGATATACGACCTGGCAAAGAAGATGATCAGTCTTTCCGGACTCACACTCGGGCGCGACATAAACATCCGGTATATCGGTCTTCGCCCGGGCGAAAAAATGTACGAGGAGCTTCTGATGAGCGAGGAGGGACTTTCCAAAACGCTCAACGACAAAATATTCATAGGCAAGCCCATTGTGATCGACAGCAAAACCTTCCTTTCCCAGCTTGAAGCTCTTCGCAGACTTGTCGACAACCCGGAGTCTTCCCACGACGAAATACGCCGCCTGCTTGCCGAGATCGTTCCGACCTTTCACCCCGAGGGCCAGCCGTCCGTCCCGGCGGAGAGCGTCCGCTGCCCCGGTTGAAGCCTCAATGAAAAAATGAAGCATCTGAGAAAAAAACTCATCATCCTTTCGGCATTTATCGCCCTTACTTTCGCTTTCATATTCGGCAATTCGCTTCTCAGGGCGGAGCGCTCGAACGCAATCAGCAGCGTCATCACCGAAACCGTCGGGGGCGAGGTCGTGTCGAACGCCGAAGAAAGGGCGAACGCCTCGACCTGGTTCACAAGCGACTTCATCCGAAAAACGGCTCACATCACCGAGTTTGCCGTTCTCGGGGCGGAGTTCACCCTGCTTTTCAGGCTTTTGAAAAAGCTTCCCCGGGCATATCCCCTGATTTTACTGACCGGAACCCTTTCCGCGCTTTTCGACGAGACGCTCCAGAGCTTCAGCGACCGCACGTCCTGCATTTCCGACGTGTGGATAGATATTCTGGGATTTGTTTTGGGAACGGCGCTTATGACTTTGCTGACATATTTTCCGGCGCTTATGCGGAAAATATCCCATTCCGTCCGGAATTCCCGGTAAAACCGTTCCTTCCCAGAAAACGGAGAAACATAAAACCATGTTCGATCTGCACTGCCACATCATCCCCTGCATAGACGACGGAGCGGGAAGTCTCTCCGAAGCCGTAAAGATGGCGGCCCTCGCCGCCTCCGGTTCCACCCGGGGAATAGTCTGCACTCCCCACTGCAACATTCCCGGCTCCTACAAAAACTACTGGGCGCCGTCTCTGAACACGGTCATATCCCTGCTTCAGCAGGAACTGGACAAAAACTCCGTCCCGGTCACGCTTTATCCCGGACAGGAGGTTTATCTCGGCTCGGACCCGACCGAGCTTATCCGCCGCGGAAAGCTCATCACCATAAACTCCTCCCGCTATATGCTCGCCGAATTCCACCCCGAAGAGTCTTTTTCCCAGGCTTTCCGCCTTGCAGGGATACTTTTGGGGCTGGGCATCGTACCGATAATAGCCCATCCCGAACGCTGCGGCTTTATTTCGGAGTTTGAAGACGCCGCAGAAAAGCTCAAAAAGCTCGGCGCCCTCTTCCAGATAAACAAGGACAGCCTTTTCGGCCTCTTCGGGCGGGGCGCAATGCAGACTGCCCGGGCGCTCTGCGAAAAGCGGCTTGCCGACTTCGCCGCCAGCGACGGTCACAGTCCGTACCGCCGCACGCCCTGTCTTCGCGACGCGCACGAGGCGGTAAGCGAGCTCTGTTCCCTGGAGTACGCAGACTTTCTTTTCCGAAGCAACCCTCTCCGCGTCATATCCGACAAGGAGATCTTCCCATACCGGGGATAAAAAAATCCCCCCTGACACAGGAGAATCGCGATGAAATTTCTGAGGATCGCCGTATCTGTCATCTTTTGCGCAGCGGTCTGCACTTTTGCAGTCTTCTACGCAAAAGACAGAAAATCCGACAAAACCCTGCCCGTCATAACTGTCGAAAACGAGCTTCTCGAGGTCAGCCTTCAGGCAAGCGAGGACGAGCTTCGGCAGGGCGTCACGGCCTATGACGCAAAGGACGGCGACATCACCCAAAAAATCATAGTCGAGTCGGTCTCAAATTTCACCGAGCCCGGCGTTTCCATCGTGACCTACGCCGTGTGCGACAACGACAATCACACCGCCGTCGCAAGAAGGAAGATCCGCTATGCCGGATATGAGCCGCCTGTCTTTTCCATGAGCGACGATCTGGTCTTTACGCTTTCCGAAAGAGTCAGCATTCTCAGCAGAATCCATGCCTCCGACCTGATCGACGGCGATATAAGCGAAAAGATCGTGATCACCGCCGCAGACTACGAAGCGAACATATCCGGCGTTTTCCAGATATCCGCCCGGGCGGCAAACAGCAAGGGCGACGTGATATACCTGAAGCTCCCGCTCTACGTGGAGGACATAAGTTCCGCCGCGCCGGAAATACGCCTCAGCGAGTACCTCGTATACCTCGGCGCCGGAGAGAGCTTTGACCCGCGCGCCTTCCTTGTTTCGGCCGCGGACGTCAACGGCGAAGACCTCACCGATTCCGTCCGCATCGACAGCACTCTCGACGCGAACACCCCCGGCACATATCAGGTTCACTTCTATGCCGCAGACTCTGCCGGAAGACGTCAGCACTCCGTGCTGACGGTTATTGTGGAGGGGTGAAAAAAAGATGAACAAAAGCATCCTCCAAATCGAATGGCACAGCCTCATCCGCGACCTTGTAAAAAACATCTGGGTCATTGTTCTTGCCGCACTGACAGGGCTCATTGCCGTGTACGTTGCAGGCCGGAGCGTTTACAGTCCCGTATATACAAGCTCGGCAACCCTCATTGTCACGGCAAAAAGCGGAACATATCTCGCATACACGAATCTGTCCGCATCTTCCGAGATGGCGGAGATATTCACCGAGGTATTCACTCAGCAGACCGTCAGGGACCGCGCCGCAGCCCACGCCGGAGAAGAATACTTTGCCGGAGACATCTCCGCATCGGTCATCACAAATACAAACATCCTGACCTTGAGCGTCACAGCCCCGTCCCCCGAGCAGGCGTACCGGGAGCTCTGCGCAGTTCTCGAAGTCTACCCCGAGATTTCCGGCGCAATCTTTTCCGACGCCGTTGTTGACGTGATGCGCTCGCCGAACGTCCCGACGGGGCCGTCCAACTCCGCAGGCTCCCGGCACCGGCTTTTGGCGGCCGCCGGCTCCGGCCTTGCCGCCGCCGCTCTCATTGCCGTTATATCCGTCGCCCGCGACACGGTCAAAAATGAAAAGGCGTTCAGGGAAAAAGTCGGGGAAAAGCTCCTTGGAACGGTTCCCCATGAGCAAAAAAAGCTCTCTTTGCCCCAGGTTCTCAAGAGGAAAAAATCCGCGCTGCTTTTGAACAGCGCCTATGCCAGCTTCAGCTTCACCGAAAGCTACCAGAAGATCGCGAACAGAATCTCCTACCTTCGCCGACACGGCGGGGATCAGGTCTTTCTTCTGACAAGCGTCTCCGAAAACGAGGGCAAGTCCACCGCCGCGGCAAATATCGCCCTTGCGCTTGCAAGCCGCGGAAGCAGGGTCATCCTTCTGGACATGGACTTTTTGAAACCGGCGCTCTACAAAATAATGGGCGTGCACGTTTCGTCTTTCTCCGATTTTGCGGCGCTGCTCTCCGGAAGCATTTCTCCGGAAAACTACAAGATCAGAAGATATAAAAACACATCCCTCTATATGGCGCTCAACGCCCGCCGCCGCTCCGACTATACGAGCTGGATCGGATCGGAGACGGTAGGCAGGGTTCTCGACCTTTTCAAAAACAAGTTCGACTACATAATAATCGACACCCCGCCCATGTCCTTCTCCGCGGACGTTTCCGAGCTTGCCCGCCGGGCGGACAAATCCCTTCTGGTGGTCCGCACCGACCGGGTACGCACGGCCGATATCAACGACGCCGTACTGAAGCTTTCCTTCGAAAAAGAGAAGTTTGCCGGATGCATTCTCAACGACGTCTACGGCGAATTCTCCTTCTTCGGTCAGACCGGACTCGACGAGACCGGATATTACGGTTCGTCCGGCCGGTACGGAAAGTACGGCAAATATTCGAAATACGAAAACTATGAAAAATATGCAAAAGGCGATCCCGGCGCCGCGGACGCGGCAGACTGATCCGCTTTTTGGGCCCCGCGCAAAAAAGATCCGGTTTTTCAGGAAGTCATGCTTATGAACACAAACAACTCCACAACCGAAAACCGCACCGGCAGGGAAGCGCCGCCGCGGCTGGAAATCTATCCCAGCGACCTTTGGCGGGGATTTCTGCGTTTTTGGTGGCTCTGTCTGATATTTGTTCTGCTCGGAACGGGAATAATGTTTTATAAAAGCTATATCCGGTTCACCCCGAAATACAGCGCCTCCGTAACATTCACGGTGCAGACGGCCGAAAACGGCGTGGACTCCAGCGGCATCACTTCCTATTCCTTCTATTACAACCGCTCGACCGCGTCCCAGCTTTCCGCAACCTTCCCCTATATCCTCCAGAGCAATATTCTTCAGGACATCATAATGACGGATCTCGAGCTGCAGTATATGCCGGCAGCGCTCACCGCCTCCACCGTTTCCGGAACGAACCTTTTCACCATGACCGCCACCGGAAGCGATCCCCAGCTCACCTACGACGTTCTCATATCCGCCATGGAAAACTACCCCTATGTGGCGGAATATGTCATCGGCAACACAGAACTCACGATACTATCCGAGCCGTCCGTTCCCACGGTGCCCGAAAACAGGCTGGCATGGCGTCGCAGCACTGCAAAGGGCGCGGCAGCCGGACTTTGCGCGGGATTTGCACTGATCGTGCTCTATGCGCTGCTTCGAAAAACGGTGCGGACAAAACGCGATATCCGCGAAAAGCTCAACCAGCACTGCCTCGGCGTTCTCCCCGGCGTGACCTTCAAAAAGCACCGCATGGAGATCGACCGCTCCGTTCTTCTGACCAACCCGATGATCGGCAACGGCTTTCTCGAAGCCCTGCGCGACCTTCGCATTTCCGTTCTCAACCTCATGGGCGACGGAAAAAAGGTCCTTCTTGTGACAAGCGCCGCCCCCGGAGAGGGCAAAACGACGCTGACGGTGAACCTTGCCGCGGCAATTGCCTCCTCCGGAAAAAACGTGCTGCTTGTGGACGCCGACCTCCGCAATCCCAGCATTTCCGAACTCATCGGCGGAGAAAAAACCGGCCCCTCCGAAAAAGAACGCCCCTCCGTTTCCGTGAGGAGAGTCGACTCGCTCGGGCTTTCGCTTCTCACCTTCAATATCTCTTCGTCAAAATTCTGGAAAATGATGCAGGCGGACTTCTGGGACGGGCTTTTCAGGGATCTCCGCGAGGAATACGATTTCATCCTCGTCGACACGCCCCCCTGCGCGCTTATATCCGATCCGGCGGTCATTGCCGAGTCGGCGGACGCCGCGATCCTTGCCATCCGCCAGGACACCGTCCGGATTTCCCGCATTCAGTATGCTCTGGACTTGCTCCAGAGCGCCAACGCAAACATTATCGGCTGTGTTCTGAACGGAGCGTCCTCCGGAGTCTCCGGTTACGGTTATAACTACGGCTACGGGCACTACGGCTACGGGAAAGAAAAATACGGCTACGGTTCCGACAGCCGCCGGGTAGCAAAATGAAGGGCGAAAAGAAATTTTCTCAGCTTCTCTCCGAAGTCTGGCGCGAATGGAAATGGCTCTTCCGCTATATCCGGAAGTACCGCTGGGGGCTTGTCTTCAACACCCTGTCGGGGCTCGCCGGCGCCGTCATGGGTCTCGGTTCGAGCATCGCCTCAAAGCGTCTCATCGACGCGGTCGTGGGGCGCGACGGCGGAGCGCTGGCTCTGGCGGCGTCGCTGGTCATCGGGCTTACCCTCTCCGAAATACTTTTCCAGGCGCTCACCTCCCGGATCTCCGCAAAGATCGGCACCAGAGTTTCTTCCGAGCTCCGCGGCGATTTTTATGAACACGCCGTCTGCGCAGACTGGAACAAAATCTCCTCCTACCATTCGGGAGAGCTTATAAACCGACTTGAGGGCGACGTCGCCTCCGTTTCCAGCGGCATTGTCGGATTCATCCCCGGGCTCGCCGCGCGCAGCGCCCAATTTTTCGGCGCGCTGGCGATTGTTTTGTACAACGACCCCACAATGGCTCTGCTGGCGCTGCTGGGCGCTCCGGTCGTCTTTTTTTCCTCGCGCTTCATGGTGAAAAAAATCCGCCGCTTCAATCAGGAAAGCCGCGACATGAACGGAAGAATCATTTCCGCCGGAGAAGAATCGCTTCAGAACCTCCAGACAATAAAGGCATTCGACCTCACTTCCCGGTATGTCCGGAATTTCCGAAGCCTTCTCGCGTCCTACCGCGAAGTCCGGCTGAACTATGACCGTTTCCAGATCCTGATGACCATGTGCCTCTCCCTTGTGGGACTTTTGGTCTCGCTTTCCTGCTACGGCTGGGGCGTGTGGCGGCTTTGGCAGGGCGCCATAACCTTCGGCACGATGACGCTGTTTATCCAGCTCTCGTCCAGCCTGACGGCATCGTTTTCGGCGCTTGCCTCCATGGCGCCGACCGCAGTGTCGGTCGCAACCTCTGCCGGCCGCTTAAAAGAGCTTTCGGAGCTTCCCCCCGAGCCCGACGGCGGCGAAGACATTTCCGGCGAAACCGTCTCTTTGGCCCGCGAAACGGGGCTTTCCATCCGGGCAGAAAAGCTCACTTTCACCTATCCCGGTTCCGATTCGCCCGTGCTGAAAGACGCAGATTTCTCCGCCGACCCCGGAGACGTCATTGCCGTCGTAGGCCCGTCCGGTCTCGGAAAGACGACCATGCTCAGACTTCTTCTCGGGCTTTTGAAACCGGACTCCGGAAACCTCTGTTTCCTGCTCTCCGGCGGACGCGCCTATCCCGCCTCCCGCGCCACAAGGAAATTCTGCGCCTACGTCCCCCAGGGAAACAGTATTTTTTCCGGCTCAATCGCAGAAAACCTCCGGCTCGCCGCACCGGGGGCGTCGGACGAAGAACTTTCCGCCGCACTGAAACGCGCGGACGCTTTGGACTTTGTTTCCGCCCTTCCCCGCGGAGCCGACTCCGAAGTCGGAGAGCGCGGCGCAAGCCTTTCCGAAGGCCAGGCACAGCGTATTGCCGCGGCAAGAGCGCTTCTGCGCCGGGCGCCCGTGCTTTTGATGGACGAGGCGACCTCTGCGCTTGACGCGGACACCGAAGACAGGCTCCTCCGCGGGCTTATCGACACCGGGTCCGGACAGATCTGCATTCTTACGACCCACCGCCCCGGAGTTCTCAAATACTGCACAAAGGTCTACCGAATCGGAAGCGACGGAGGGCTTGAGCTTATCACGCCTGCGGAGGCCGGAAAATGAGCGATTTCAAAACACTCCGCCTCGAAAGCGGCGATTTTTCAAGCCGGCTTTCCGATGTGCTCCGCGCAGGCGGCTGCGTGCCCCTCACCGTCACCGGCTCGAGCATGCTTCCCTTTCTCCGCAGCGGACGGGACACGGTGTGGCTCTGTCAATGCGATGAATCGAGTTTCCGCCGCGGGAAAATACTCCTGTTCCGAAGCGGCGGCGGAAAGCTCGTGCTTCACCGGATCCGGAAGCGCCTCTGCGGGCAGCGGCTTCTGATGAACGGAGACGCGCAAAAAAGCTGTGAGGTCATCGACAGCACCCAGGCAATCGCCGCCGTCAAGTGGCTTACATGGCGCGGAAGACGCTTCTCCGCAGACTCTTTTCCCGTCCGCATAAGGGACGCGCTCTGGTATCCGACCCGCCCCTTCAGAGGCTTTCTTTTCCGCACCGCATCCTATATACGCCGCAAAAGCTCTCCCGCAAAACGAAAAAATTCTTCCGCCGAATTATAAATGGAGAAAATATGTCAAACAAGCTGAAAAAACTCTCAAAAAGCCAGAAAAAGACCATTGCCGTTATTTCCGGCATCATCCTCTTTCTTCTGCTCTTAACCCTGTGCGTCATTGCCGTCTTTTCCCACTATCTGGGAAAGATAAAACGAAGCGGCGGCGATGTTCCTACGATTTCTCCGGAGCACGAAGATTTTGAAACCGACATTCCGCTTTTGGATGAAACGTCGGGCCTTCCGAACGACCCGGCAAACCAGACCTCTGCGCCCGTCCCCGCCGACACAACCCTTGACCCGGATTCGATCGAATGGGCAACGGGCGTCGCCCTTGCCGACGACGACCTAATCAACATCATGCTTGTCGGACAGGACCGCCGTCCGGGAGAAGGCCGCACCCGCTCCGACGTCATGATACTCTGCAGCATCAATCCGGACACGAAAGAGGTTTCACTTATCTCCTTCCTCCGCGACCTCTACGTTCAGATACCTGGAGGGTATTCCGACAACCGGCTCAACGTGGCCTATGCGTTCGGCGGCTTCCCCCTTCTTTACGAAACGATGTACGTCAACTTCGGCGTCACCATTGACGGAGGCCTCGAGGTCGACTTTGAAGGGTTCACCGATATAATCGACCTTCTCGGCGGAGTCGACGTTGAGCTTTCCGCAGCCGAAGCCGGAATCGTCGGCGGCGGAGCCGTCGCCGGAATGAACCATCTCAACGGAACCCAGGCTTTGAACTACGCCCGGATACGTTCGCTGGACAACGATTTCAACCGCACCGGCCGACAGCGGCTCATTCTTGAATCCGTATTCAACAAATTCCGCACCTCCGATCTTCAGACGATGCTCGCCTTCCTCGATGCGGCGCTGCCCCTTCTGACAACGGACATGGACAACTCGGAACTTGTCAGCCTTGCGGTGACGCTTGCCCCGATGGCAGGCTCTCTGGAGCTTTCCACATATATGGTCCCGACTTACGAATGCTATACCTTTGCAAGCATCCGCGGAATGTCGGTGCTTTTGCCGGACCTTGACCGGATAAGAGAGCTTTTGAAAACCGAATACCTTCCCCTGGCATAACAAAGCTGCAGCAAAACGCACGTCTTTTCCCGCGGAAAAAGGCGTGCGTTTTTTATTATCATTTTCGTTTCCGGCGCAGATACCAAAAAAACGTCCCGCAAAAAATCTGCTGCGAGGTGGCGCGCTTTGTCAAACCGGCTCAAAAACGAATCAAGCCCCTATCTTTTCACACCGACGGAGGTTGAGAACGTCCTCGGAAAAGGCCACGGACGGGAATTCTGCCGCCTTTGCGACGTCACCGAACGGGGCAATTCCGGAAAGGGCTCTCTCCCGAACCTTCTCAAAAGCGGCAGTCCGGAGCTTCCCGACGGGCTGATCTCACGGCTTTACAGGTACCGTCAAAAGCGCTTTTCCCTCCGCACCGACGACAAAATTCCGGCTTTTTGGAACGGTCTTATGACCGCCGCAATGTGTTCCCTTTACCGTGCATCACGAAAAGGCGAATATCTCTCCGCCGCGGCCGCCGCTTCCCCCTCCGGGCACGCAATGTTTCTTCCGGCGCTCTGCGAACACGAGTTTCCCCCGCCCCGCGTCACCGTCGTCCCCGGAAAAAATTTCACCGCGTCCGAACTCCCTTTTGAAATTTCCGAGTATGTCTGCGCCGTGGTTCTGGAGGGTCCCACCACGGATTTTCCCCTTAAAAACGGTCTGACCACGTTTTATGTCTGCAAAGGCCGAAGCTGTATCCCGGCCTCAAACAACCCCGCAGAGCTCCCGTAAACGGCACAAAAAAACGCATTGCTCCGTTTTGTTCCGGCGCAATGCGTTTTTTCATTCGAGTTTTGCCGCAATCGAAGAGTTGCGGTACTCCGGCTCTTCCGTCACCTCTCTGATGACGCGGATAAAGTCGGGAAACACGATCTCATCCGTTTCGTTTTTCAGTTCGATCTCCAAAACCGCCCGGTCCTTCCAGAAGGGATAGACGTCGATTTCAAAATACTGATTTTCATATGTGAGGCAGAACCGCGTTTTTCTAACCGGACGGCGCGCGGGATCCGCGTCCAGCAGCAGACCGAGGTACTCCTCCGCAGAGATACGCGTCTCGATCTCCGTGCGGGCCAGACCTCCGTTCCGGCTTTTTCGGGTTTTATAAAACATATAGCTTCCGGAGAGTCCCCTCTGTCGGATCCGAACTTCCTCGTCCCCGTCGGAGAGAAGATATGTCTGTATTATCTCGGTTCTCTGGCAATTGGGAATCGAATCCAAAAAATCCACGTCCGGGTATTCGATAAGGAATTTTCGCTCCCGCTCAACAGGTTCCGGTTCTCCGAGAAAAGCGGCGATCTCCGAAATAAGCCGCTGAAGCTTTCCTTCAAAGTCCGTAGAGTTGTCGATAACGCGAAAATGCGGGTGCCCCGTCCAGGCTTCGATAACCCGGTTGTCCAGGGCGATGGCCTCATCAACGCTCTCGGTTCTGGCGGAGTTGTTTTCCGTGGTGTAAAATGCCTCCGCTCCGCGCGCGGCAGTGATAAGGTGAAACACCGCGTCATATCCATCGCGGAGGGAAACCTCTGTCTCGCCGAGTTCGGCCAAAATCTCTGCAAACTTCTCTGCGGACATATATGCCCGGTTGTCCAAAAGTCCCCTGTCGCAGACAATCAGCACCTTTTCGGTCGGCATCGACCTTGCCGCCCGGAGAAACACCGCTTCTTTTCTTATCTGAAGCTCCATCTGACAGCGCTGATACTCCGTCGGAGTCCCGCAGGTCCACGGAGCGACGCCGCCGTTTATAAGCTCGGTGGCCGTCTCCGGAACAAAGAGCACCGTCCAGCCTTTTCCCGAAAAGGCTTTTTTGATACTTTCCAACGCCGTGGACTTTCCGGCGCACGGTCCTCCCGTTATAACAATGCGGCATATCGTCTTTTGATCTTTCTTTTCAACGCTTTCCATTTCACACCCCCGTCATCGGAGTCTTCTCCGGCCGGTCCAAACCGCCCGGAACGCAAAACCGGAATATTTTCAAAGGCTTTCAAGACGCCGGGCTTTCACATACGCAAAGAAGCCAAAGCCCGCGTTTTTTCCGCTCATTTCAACGAAACCGGCTTTAAAAGCGGCGAAAGGAAGAAAATATCCCGCACTCTTTTCCCCCTACGATTATATCACTTTTTCACAGTATTTTCAATACCCCCGCTTTTTCTCCGCATTTTGAACGCTTTTTTTCGCCTGTATCCGCGTCCCTCCGGCGTTTCGCAAAACTTTCGGAAAGCTTTCCTTTCTTTTTCTTTTTTAAAAGTATTTTAACTATTGAAAAATCCCACAATTTGAAGTATAATTTTCAAAAATGAATCCCCGAAAAAACACTTGTTTGGAGGAAAAACATGTACAAGCACCCTGAGAAAGGCTTCTTCCCCCGCCGCACGCCCGTCACGCCGATACTCGGAGCCGCCTACTATCCCAAAGACTGGGACGAAAGCGAACAGGAATCCGACATAGAGAGCATGAAAAAGGCGGGCATGAACGTCATGCGAATCGGTGAATTTGCGTGGCACAAAATGGAGCCAAGGGACGGAGAGTTTGACTTTTCCTGGCTGCACAGAATTGTTGACAAGCTGGGCAGCGCCGGAATTGCCGTTGTCATGGGCACGCCCACGGCAACTCCTCCCATTTGGGTTGAAGAAAAAGACCCGGAAATGCTTCGCGTCGAGGACAACGAGCTGGCGACTATACACGGCGGGCGCCGTCACTGCTGCTCCAACAACCCGACCTACCGCAAATATTCCGCCAGAATAACGGAAAGGCTTGCCCGCGAATTTGAAAACGACCCGCGCATTGTCGGATGGCAGATTGACAACGAGATCGACATCATGGGCAACGGCTGTTTTTGCCCATGCTGCCGCCGCGGCTTTGCGGAATACCTGCGCAGAAAGTACGGTTCGATCGAAAACCTCAACAACGCCTGGAACCTGAATCTCTTCAGCCAGGCATACAGCCGGTTTGAACACGTTCCGATGCCCCGCCGCGCATGGGTCAGCCCCCACCACGTTTTCGAATGGAGAAATTTTCAAAGCGAATCGCATATAGAATTTGTCCATATGCAGGCCGACATTCTTCACCGCTTCACCTCCGCTCCGGTGGGAACGGATGTAATGCCGTTTTTCCGGCTTGATTACGAAAAGCTGGCCGAAAAGCTCGATATAGCCCAATTCAACCACTACAACAATGAAGACACTCTCTGGAAATCGGCGTTCTGGATGGACCATATGAGAACGCTTTACAGTCGCCCCTTCTGGAACACCGAAACCGACGTGTGCTGGAACGGAGGAACCAGAACTCCGGCGAAGCTGAAACCCCAGGGATACTGCCGTGCAAACTCGTGGCTCCCGATAGTCCTCGGCGGAGAAGCAAATATGTACTGGCTCTGGCGCCAGCACTGGGCGGGTCACGAACTCATGCACGGCGCGGTGCTCTACGCTTCCGGCCGTCCCGGTGTGACCTTCGGAGAGGTGCAGGAGATCTCCGCAGGCTTTGAAAAAGCCTCGGACTTTCTGAACCGCACGTCCGTCGACACCTCTGTCTGCCTCCAGGTCTCCACTCAAAACGGCGAGCTCTGCCTGGCGCAACCGGTCGTTGCGGACGACCCCTCCGCGCCGAACAGCATCCCATCAAGCTATACCGAAGGGCTTCTCCACTTCCACCACGCCCTCTCCAGGCTCGGCGTCCGTCCCGATGTGGCCGGTCCCCAAAAATCCCTTGACGGCTACAGGGTGCTCATTTCTCCGGTAATGATGACATTGGAGATCGGCGATCTTTCGGAAAGAATAGAGCGCTGGGTCAGAAACGGCGGAACCTGGATCGTCGGCCCAATGACCGACATAAGAAACTCCGTCGGCGCGCACTATACCGACCGTGAAACCGGAATACTCGAAAGACTCACCGGGGCCGTGCTGACCTGTCAGCTTCCCGACTGCAGCGGAATGATTTCCGCAGAATGGGCCGACGGGAAAAAATTCACCGCAAATTCCTGGCTCCAGCTTTTCGACGTCCCCGCCGACGCCGAAGTTATCGCCCGCGTGACCGGAGGCTATTCCTCTGTCGAAGGAAAAGCGCTTGCTTTCCGCAAAAAGCTCGGAAAAGGCAGCGTCATCGTCGTCGGCACCTTCCCCTCGGAAGATGACCTTGCACAAATTTACGGCATGGCATTCGACTCCGCGGGAATAACTCGCTTTGAAGTCTCCGGCGAGGTTGCCTTAGCCCCCAGAGCCGGAGATGGTCTCCGCGGACTTGCGCTTGTTGAACTCGGCGGAAAACCGGCTTTCTTCCGCACGCCGGAAAAAATGACCGATATTCTCACCGGTTCCTCCTGTGACGGAGAAATCCGCATCGAGCCGTATCAGGTCATGGTGCTGAAAGCCGATTAACCCCTCCCCCCCAAAAACGGGCCTTCTTTCGCGATATTCCCATCCGAATACCGATCGACCGGTATTCGGATGGTTTTTTTGAGCCCCGTTTTTTTCTTCACTGCAAGAATTCAGGTTCGCCCTTTTCCGTTGACAAGTCTGCTCAATTTGTATATAATTAGCCATGAAAAACACCGAGGAAAGGTCTTAAACATGAACATATCCGACCTTACCGCAAAGGAAGGTATTTTCTGCACCTGCGGTAAAACGCATTTTTCCGGAATTGACGACGTCGTCATCGGCAGCGGCGCGCTGAAACGCCTTCCGGAAATAGTCCGCCGGTACACTTCCGGGCGCGTTTTTGTTCTTGCCGACCCCAACACCTTTGCCGCCGCCGGAAAACTTTGCTGCGGGATACTCAAAGACGGAGGAATCGACTTCTCCCTCTTTGTTTTTGAGTCCGGCTGTCCCGCGCCGAACGAGGAAACCGTGGGCTCGGCCGTCATGAATTTTGATACTGGCTGCGAGCTGATACTCGGAATCGGCTCCGGAGTCGTCAACGACACGGGAAAGCTCCTCGCCCGGCTCACCGGAAAACCCTATATCATTGCCGCCACCGCCCCTTCCATGGACGGATATGCCTCCGCAACATCTTCCATGGAGCGCGGAGGGCTCAAAACGTCCATTCCCTCCGTCTGTCCCAACGTCGTTGTCGGCGACACCGACGTTTTGAAAAACGCTCCCCTGCCGATGCTTCGCGCAGGGCTCGGTGATATGCTTGCAAAATACGTCTCCGTCTGCGAATGGCGCATTGCCCATATCGTCACAGGCGAATACTACTGCGAATACATCGCCGGGCTCGTTCGTTCCGCCCTGGAAAAATGCATAAAAAACGCGGGAGGACTTCTTTCCCGCCGGGAGGACGCCGTTGAGGCGGTTTTTGAGGGACTTGTCGTCTGCGGACTTGCCATGAGCTTTGCCGGACTTTCCCGTCCGGCCTCCGGCGTAGAACACTATTTCTCCCACATCTGGGACATGCGCGCCCTCGAATTCGGAACTCCCGCCCATTCCCACGGCGTCCAGTGCGCCCTCGGGACGCTTCTTGCCGTCAAACTCTACGAAAAGCTCAAAGCTTTCCGCCCCGACCGGGAAAGGGCTTTTTCCGCAGTTGAAAGCTTTGACAAAACCGCCTGGAACGGAGAGCTTCGGCGGCTTTTGGGCCGCGGCGCAGAGGCGATGATCGCCCTGGAGGCCCGCGAAAACAAGTACGACCCCCAGCGCCACGCGCCAAGGTTCGAAATCATCGCCGACCGATGGGGCGAAATTCTCGACGTGATCTCCCGTGAGCTTCCTTGCCCGGAAGAGCTCGAAAAGCTCATGGACTCCCTCGGCCTCCCCGTCAAACCCGCAGCGCTGGGACTTGACGAAGATATCGGGACGGTCTTTTCCGCGACAAAGGATATCCGCGATAAATACGTCCTCTCCCGCCTTGTGTGGGATCTCGGCCTTTCCGGCGAGATCTCCCCGGAAAACCTCTGAAAGGGACAACGAAAAAATGAATATTGCTCTTTGCCTTGACGAAAAAAACGGTATGCTCTTCAACCGCCGGCGTCAAAGCCGCGACCGTGTCGTGACCGACGATATCGTGAAGCTTGCCTCCGGCCGCCCCATACTCATGCACCCCTATTCCGCCCCGCTTTTTTACGGGCTTGGCTGCGCGGTGGACGCCGACGAAAGCTTCCTTGAAAAAGCCGGAGAAAACGATCTCTGTTTCGTGGAAAACGCCCTCCTGCTTCCTCAAATAGCGCGCATCCGCTCCGTCACGGTCTATCGCTGGAACAGAAAATACCCCGCAGACTTTTTTCTTGACGCCGACCTTTCCGCCTGCGGGTTCAAGCTCGTCTCTTCGGAAGACTTTCCCGGATTTTCCCACGAAAAAATAACAAAAGAGTGTTACAGAAAATGAAAAAAACGCTTCTTCTCCTCCTCGTTCCGATCCTCTGCCTTTCCGCGCTGCTCTCCGGATGCTCCGTACTTCCCGCCGCTGACACGGACGTCTCCGGCGCTTCTTCGCCGTCCTCCGCCCAGAGCACCCCGGAAAGCACGCCCAAAACCCCAAGCCCCGATGAAACGCCGATTTTAGAATACTCCGGCGGAACCTTCGACGTTCTCAACGGCAACGAACCGGAGTTCTCCTCCGACCAGCTCGTCACCACGGCTTACGAGTATTACAGCGAGCTTGACTATCTCGGCCGCTGCGGATTTGCCATATCCTGCATCGGCCGGGAGATCATGCCGACGGAAGAGCGCGGAAGCATCGGACAGGTCAAGCCCACCGGCTGGCACACGGTCAAATACGACATCGTGGACGGAAAATACCTCTACAACCGCTGCCACCTTATCGGGTTCCAGCTCACAGGCGAAAACGCAAATGTCTGCAACCTTATCACCGGAACCAGGTACATGAACGCGGAAGGCATGCTTCCCTTTGAAAACATGGTCGCAGACTACGTCAAGGAGACCGGAAACCACGTTCTCTACCGCGTAACTCCCGTTTTTGAGGGCACGGAGCTTGTCGCCCGCGGAGTCAAAATGGAGGCTTTCTCCGTTGAGGACAAGGGCGACGGAATCTGCTTCAACGTCTTTGTTTACAATGTGCAGCCGGGGATCGAGATCGACTATGCAACTGGCGACAGCCGCCTTGCGCCGAACCTCGAAACGACCGAAACCGGGTCCGGCACAGCGGACTACATCCTGAACACGAGCTCAAAAAAATTCCACCTTCCCTCCTGTTCCTCCGTGTCCGACATTCTTGAAAAGAACCGCGGGGAATATTCCGGCTCCCGCGAAGACCTCATTGCCATGGGATACTCCCCCTGCGGGAACTGCAAACCGTAATATGTATTTCTCCGTCAGATTTATCCTGCAGTCTTTATAATATAAGGAGTCTTGAAAAAATGAAGATTAAAGGCATTCTCCCCGCGCTTGTAACTCCGCTGAACAGTGACGAAACAATAAACGTCCCGGTGCTCAATAAGCTTATACACGATTTAAGCGAGCAGGGCGCTGACGGCTTTTACATCGGAGGCGCCACCGGAGAGGGGCTGGCGCTGCGCCCCGGAGAACGAAAAGTTCTGGCAGAGGCGGCGATTGCAGCGGCAGACAAAAACACCCCGTGCATAATTCAGGTTGCATCCACGGTTTTCAGCGATGCGGTCGACCTTGCAAAGCACGCCGAGAAAGCCGGCGCCGCCGCAATATCCGCGACCGCGCCTCTGTTTTTCTCCTATGACGAAGACGACGTTTACAGCTATTACAAAACGCTCGCGGCTTCGGTCCACATTCCCCTTATGGTCTATTACAGCCCGGCCGCAAACTTCCGTATCAGCGCCGATTTTGCCAGGCGGCTGTTTGAAATCGACAATGTCACGGCAATCAAATGGACGAGCACGGATTTTTATCAGATGCTCCGGCTCAAAGACATCACCAACGGCGAAATCAATATCCTTAACGGATTTGACGAAATGCTTTTAAGCGGTCTTTCCGCAGGCGCCGACGGCGGCATAGGCTCGACCTATAATTACCAGCTCCGGCACATCCGCGGCGTTTACGATTCGTTCGCAAAAAACGAAATGCAGAAAGCGGCGGAATTCCAGACAAAAGTCAACAGGGTGGTTTCCGCATTCAGCGGCGAACCGGTCATCCCGTTCTCAAAGGCCGTTCTCGAGTGTATGGGATACGCTGTGGGAAACGCCGCGTTTCCGATGAAGCGGTACAGCGAGGAGGAAAAAAAGCGCATATTTGAACGCGTACGCCCCTGTCTTCCCCAAATTTGAATTTTGCAAAACCGCTCTGCCGCTTTTTTCCGCATTTTGCAAAGCACGGAAAGTTTTCGGAGCGAAAGACAACAAAAAAACAAATGGACTTTCCCGCGGCTCTCAGCCGGCGGGAAAGTCCACGCTTTTTTATGGCAGTTTTTCAGGCGATGACCGCTTTGTGGAAAACTTTTTTTCCTTTTCTGATCTTGACTCCGTTTCTGAGCGCCTCAGTCGAAATCTTCACATCCGGCGCCGTGATTTTTTCTCCGTCCGCAGTGACTCCGCCCTGCTGGATAAGACGTCTCGCCTCACCCTTGCTTGGGGCAAGCTTGCACATGATCATCAAATCGACGATGTTGACCCCGTCCTCCGGAACGTCCGACGCGGAGATCTCCGTCGTCGGCATATTGCTGTCGTCGCCTCCGCCGACAAACAGCGCCAGCGAAGCTTCCTTTGCCTTTTTGGCCTCTTCCTCGCCGTGGACGAGGGCGGTCAGCTCAAAGGCGAGAAGCTCTTTCTTCTCGTTGATGCGGCTGTCGTCCCATTTTTCGATTTCTTCGATCTCCTCGATCGGAATAAAGGTCAGCATACGGATGCACTTCATAACGTCCGCATCCCCGACGTTTCTCCAGTACTGGTAGAACTCAAAGGGCGAAGTCTTGTTCGGGTCAAGCCACACCGCGTTTCCCGCGGTTTTGCCCATCTTTTTCCCCTGGGAATCGGTCAGAAGCGTTATGGTCATGGCGTGGGCGTCGCGGGCAAGCTTCTTGCGGATAAGCTCGGTTCCGCCGAGCATATTTGACCACTGGTCGTCGCCGCCGAACTGCATATTGCAGCCATAGTTCTTAAACAGATAGTAGAAGTCGTAGGACTGCATGATCATGTAGTTGAATTCAAGGAAGGACAGTCCCTTCTCCATGCGCTGTTTATAGCATTCCGCGCGGAGCATATTGTTGACCGAGAAACACGCTCCGACCTCGCGCAGAAGCTCCACATAGTTCAGATTCAAAAGCCAGTCGGCATTGTTGACCATCGTGGCCTTGTCCGGTCCGAACTCGATAAAGCGCTCCATCTGACGGCGGAAGCATTCCGCATTGTGCTCAATGTCCTCGCGGGTCAGCATCTTGCGCATATCGGTGCGGCCGGAGGGGTCGCCGATCATGGTGGTGCCGCCGCCGATCAGGGCCACGGGCTTGTTCCCGGCCATCTGGAGGCGTTTCATAAGCGTCAGAGCCATGAAATGCCCCGCGGTCAGGCTGTCTGCGGTGCAGTCAAAGCCGATATAGAACTTCGCTCCGCCGTTGTTTACAAGTTTTCTGATCTCTTCCTCGTCCGTAACCTGCGCGATAAGACCGCGGGCCTTGAGTTCTTCGTAAATCTGCATTTTTCTTCTCCCCCAAAAACATGGTTTAATATCTGTCCGGAAAACAAAAATCCTCTGTTCCCATGAAAACAGGAACAGAGGACGAAACGGACTTTCGCGGTACCACCTCTGGATTTGAGCGCCCCTCGCGGGGAAACGCTCCTCACTGTGTGCCGACACACACATAACGCTGTACCGGGCGCACCCGTCCCTCCCTACACAGCCGGCAAACACCGAAACTCGCCCGGCCTTCGGGAAAGCAGCTCAGGAATGTAATTCGAAACGGAAAGCCCTGCACCCTTTTCACCGTCCGGATGCTCTCTGAAAAGCGCAAATCCCGCCCTACTTTTTTCCTTCATCGCTTTGAATATTGGAATTTGGCAGTATTATATCACAGATTTTCTCCAAAAGCAAGAGAAAAAACTTTTTTACCGCAGCATTTTATACGCGGGACTTTCCCTCCCACTCCCTGACGCAGGGCACTTCCAAAAGCCCCGCAACCGTCACGGCAATATCCTTGATGGAGAGGTCTTCAAGCTCTTTTCCCTTTTCAAACCTCGGGCCACGGAAAGCTATCGGAATCGTCATGTCTTCGGGAAGGTCGGAGCCGTGGCTGCGGTCGTGTCCGCCGTGATCCGCCGTTGCGATCACCGTGTAGCCCTCCGGAATATTTTTACAGAGCTTCTCGATGCAGTCCCAGGCCTTGCTGACGCTTTTCATATATTGTTCGCTCATCCAGCCGCAGGAGTGTCCGCCGACCTCGTCGGTTTCCCCGAGATACAAAAAGAGAAAATCCGGCTCTTCGGCTTTGATATAGCTTATGGCGGCGTCGGTGATCTTTATATCCGTGTCGGACTGCTTGTGCTGGTTGATGCACAGGGACGTGTGGAGGTGATCCGGACGGCACAGGTCGCGAAGCTCTTCCCATGTGTAGAACATGGCGCACTTTTTGCCGTACATGTCAAGCTGGTCAAAAAGCCCGACAACGGGACGAACCTGGGGCACGTAGGTGTTGGAAAGTATTCCGTGACGATCCGGATCGACGCTGTGGAACAGCGACATATGGCAGGGAAGCGTTACGGAAGGCATGACCGTTTTTGCCTTCAGAGAGTAGGACGACTCCCGGAGAAACTCCTCCGGGTAGCTGTGTCCGCAGCCCATCATTCCGTCGGGACGCATCCCGTCCACAAGAACAAGTATAACTTTTTCTGACATATCGAACCTCCTGTATGCTCTTCGATGTCGTGCCGGATATTCTGACATTTTTCAGCGCGACGTTTTTTATATTATATCACAAAGACCGGCCGATTGACAAACCTTTTTCTCCGGTTTTCCGTGTCCTCTGCCGCACGGCACTTGATTTTTCCCACTGTATGTGATAGAATCTTTGTGTTTTTATGAAAAATTGAAAAAAAAGGGGGAACCGGCCTTGCTGTTTGGCAAACACATCAACCGCTACTACCGAAAGCACTTTTTTGTCCTGCTTCTCGGCCTGGCAGCGCTCATCATGGTTGACTATTTCCAGCTTGTCGTGCCAAAGCTCTACCGGATGGTCATAAACGGCATAAACGACGGAAGCGTTACGGTAAACGGAGTTTCCGTTCCGTTCGACATGGACTTTCTTCTGACGGGTATCTGCCGGCCGCTCATACTGGTCATTATCGTCATGGTCGCCGGCCGGTTCCTCTGGCGCATATGCTTTTTCGGTTCCGGCATAAAGGTTGAGACGGATCTGCGCCGCAGAATGTTTGACCGCTGCAAAGAGCTTTCCCAGCAGTATTATCAGGTCAACAAAGTCGGAAATCTCATGTCGCTCTTTACAAACGACCTCGAGACCGTCCAGGACTGTTTCGGGTCCGGAGTCATGATGTTCTGCGACGCGCTTTTTCTCGGCGTTCTCGCAATTTGGAAAATGTTCCGTATGGACTGGCTTCTGACGCTGTTCTCCCTTGTGCCCATGGCGCTGCTGCTTCTGGTCGGAACCACTGTCGGAAAATACATGACACGCAAGTGGGACGAGAGGCAGGCGGCGTTTTCCGCCCTTTCCGATTTTTCCCAGGAGAGCTTCTCCGGAATCGCCGTCATAAAGGCATTTGTCAAGGAATTCTCCGAGCTCTGGGCCTTCAAAAAACTTAATATCGAAAACGAAAACACCAACGTCGCATACACAAAGGCTTCCACGCTTCTGAAAATCCTTGTCACTCTGTTCGTCGAATCCGTGATCTGCGTCATCCTGGGCTACGGCGGGTGGCTCGTGTGGCGCGGGGTGTTCAACGCCGGACAGCTCGTCGAATTCATCGGATATTTCACCGCGATTGTCTGGCCCGTCATGGCGGTTTCCGAGCTGATCGAAATGCGTTCCCGCGGCAAGGCTTCCCTGAACCGCATCAGCGCACTTTTGGACGCCCGCCCCGACGTTGCCGACCGCGAGGACGTCTCCGACCCCGTGGAGCTTCACGGCGGCATCACTTTTTCCGGTCTCACCTTCCGCTATCCCGGCGGGGAGTGCGATGTTCTCAAAAACGTCTCCTTTGATATCGCGCCCGGGGAGAGCGTCGGCATAATCGGAAAAACCGGCTCCGGCAAAACGACAATCGCGGACCTCATCCTCCGCACATACAACGTCCCCGACGGCACGGTTTTTCTCGACGGCCGCGACGTCAATTCAATTCCCATCCGCACCGTCAGACAGAACGCGGCATACGTCCCGCAGGACAATTTTCTCTTCAGCGACACCATAGAGAACAATATCGCCTTTGCTTCCGACGAAAACGCCTCTCTTAACGCAGAGCAGGCCGCAAGGCTCTCCGACGTTCACGACAATATAACCGAATTCGCCGAGGGGTATCAAACGGTACTCGGCGAACGCGGCGTCACCGTTTCCGGCGGGCAGAAGCAGAGGATCTCCATTGCCCGCGCGCTTATGAAAAACGCGCCCATACTTATTCTCGACGACTCGGTATCCGCCGTTGACGTCAAGACCGAAAAGGTCATTCTGGAAAATCTCCGAAAGCTGCGAAAGGGCAAAACAACCATACTCATCGCCCACCGCATATCCACTCTCGAAAAGATGGACAAGCTCATCTTTATCGACGACGGCAAAATCGCCGCTATTGGCAGCCACGACGCACTCTGCCGCGAATGCGCGGCGTACCGCGAAATGGTCGAGCTTCAGAAGCTCGACGACGCCGAAGCCGGCGGGGAGGTGACGGCAAATGCGTGAATACTACCCGCTTCTTATAACCGGCGGAGTCATCGGCGGCTTTGCCCTTGTTTTCGTCATCGCCTATCTCTCCATCCACGATAAAAAAGAGGCCATCGGCTTCGACAGAAACATGAAGGATTCCGAGATAACCCGAAGGCTGCTCAAATATGCGGCGCCGCACTGGAAGGAATTTCTGCTCGTTTTGCTGGTCATGCTCTTCTCCGTGGCCTACGACGTGGTGTCTCCGATACTGATCGGAAGCATCGAGGAGATGATCAAAAACGATTTTCCGATGTCACGTCTTTTGGCCATGGTTACGGTCTATGCCTCGATACTGCTCGTGTCCCTCGCCTGCACGTACATCCAGTCGATCACGCTTCAAAAAACCGGCCAGCGCATAATCTCAAAGCTCCGCGAGGACCTCTTTGTCCACATTGAAAGCCTTTCCCACAACCAGCTTCACGGGATCCCTGTCGGAAAGCTCGTCACCCGCGTCACGAACGATACGAACGCAATTTCAATGATGTTCACCAATATCATCGTGAACCTCATCAAAAACTGTTTCATCGTACTGGGCGTTCTGGCGGCGATGCTCTGCCAAAACTACGCGCTGACGCTTATGGTGCTGTGCTTTGTGCCGTTCATCATCCTCTTCACCGTGATCTTCCGCAAATTCTCCCGCAAGGCCTACCGAAAGGTCAAGGACGGCACCACCGACGTCAACACCTTTCTTTCCGAAAACCTTTCCGGCATGAAGATAATACAGATTTTCAACCGCGAAGACAAAAAACAGCGGGAGTTTGACCTTAAAAACGAAAAACTCGGCCGGAGCAAGCGCGAACAGATCTTCGTTTTCGGGATCTTCCGCCCGGTCGTCTATATGCTCTACATCTCTTCGGTGCTCTGCCTTCTGTACATAGGCGGCCGGGGATATATTCACGACACGCAATTCCTCGGCCAAACCATAACCAGCGGCACAGTTGTAACCTTCTATCTCTTCATTTCAAAATTTTTCACCCCCATCCAGAGCCTTGCCGAACAGTTTAACTGGCTTCAGTCGGCCTTTGCCTCGGCGGAAAAGATTTTCACAATTATGGACATCGCTCCCGAGGTCGTCGACGCTCCCGACGCCGTCGAACTGGAATGCGTGGAGGGAAAAATCGAATTTGAAAACGTCTGGTTTGCCTATGTTCCCGGCGAATGGGTGCTGAAAGACGTGTCCTTTACCGTGAACGCCCGCCAGACCGCCGCATTTGTCGGTTCCACCGGGTCCGGAAAAACCACGATACTCTCCCTCATCTGCCGGAATTACGACATTCAAAAGGGCAGAATTCTCATCGACGGCATCGATATAAAAAAGATAAAGCTCGCTTCGCTGCGCCGCCATTTCGGGCAGATGCTCCAGGACGTCTTTCTCTTCTCCGGCACAATCCGCTCAAACATACTCCTCCGCATGGAAAATGTCAGCGACAGCGAAGTTATGGAAGCCTGCCGCTATGTCAACGCAGACAAATTCATCGCCAGGCTCCCCGGCGGTCTTGACGAAGAGGTCCGCGAGCGCGGAAACAATTTCTCCGCAGGCCAGCGTCAGCTTCTCTCCTTTGCCCGCACGATCATCCACAGGCCCGAGATCATGATTTTGGACGAAGCGACCGCAAACATCGACACCGAAACGGAGCTTCTGATTCAAAATTCGCTGGAGAAGATGATGAACATCGGAACGATGCTTATCGTTGCCCATCGCCTCTCCACAATCCAGCACGCAGACAACATCATTTATCTCTCCCGAGGAAGGATCGTCGAACAGGGGACGCACTTTGAGCTTCTTGAAAAAAAGGGGGCCTATCACGCGCTCTATATGCTCCAGTGCAGAAAGCAGGAGCTGACGGCAAAAAACTGATCCCGACAAAAACACGGTGCAAAAGTCTTGTGCGGACTTTTGCACCGTGCTATAATATTGACAAATAAAGAACGGAGGCAGATCAAATCATGACAGTTGAAGAACTGAGAGGGCACATCGCCGGCAAAAAGATAAAAAACATGATTCTCGACACCGACACCTACAATGAAGTGGACGACCAGTTTGCCCTTGCTTATGCAATGCTCTCGCCCGAAAGCGTCCGTCTTCTTTCCGTGAACGCGGCGCCTTTTCTCAACAACCGTTCCTCCTCTCCGGAAGACGGAATGGAAAAGTCTTACGCAGAGATTCTGAAAATAATGAAGCTCGTCTCTCCCTCCGCAGATATCCCGGTATACCGCGGGTCAAAATTTTTCATGACCTCAAAGGCTATTCCCGTGGAGTCCGAGGCCTGCGACAATATCGTAAACACGGTGATGAACAGCGATGAGCCGGTCTTCATCGTCGCCATAGGCGCCATAACGAACGTCGCCTCCGCAATCGTAAAATGCCCCGAAATCACCAAACGCGCCGCCGTTGTCTGGCTCGGAGGCAATGCCATCCACGCACCGCATACCCGCGAATTCAATATGTACCAGGACGTTTTCGCCTCCCAAATCGTTCTCGACTCCGGAATTCCCCTTGTCCAGATCCCCTGCGAAGGCGTCTGCACCGAGTTCGCCACGACCGTTCCCGAGCTTGAATACTATCTGCGCGGAAAAAACAGCCTTTGCGACTACCTTGTGGACATCGTCTCGGAATATTCCTCCGAATCGTTCGCCTGGTCCAAGATAATCTGGGACGTCACCGCCGTCGGCACGCTGACAGTTCCCGGGGCGTTCAGTTTCACCGCAATTCCAACGCCGATCCTCACCCGCGAGGGGCTCTACGCCTTTGACAGCGCAAGACACCCCTATGTCTACGTCAGAAAGCTCTTCCGTGACCCCCTCTTTGCTGATCTTTTCAAAAAGCTCTCGTCGCTCTGAGCCAAAGCTCTCCCCGCGAAAGCGCTTATCCGCCGCTCATTTTCTTTTGTATATCAGCAGAACGAACTCCGCGGGGGTGAAAACCGTTTCCAGCCCGGCTATGCGCTCCATTCCCGCCTTTGGAGTCCGGAACGCATACGGAGTCATTTTGAAAAGAGCGGAGATATTCTCATTGCCCTCCACCTTCAGCTCGCTCCTCACGCGGACGCGCTCCAAAAGCTCAAAGCTTTCCGCATCCGGGGCTTTTTCGTCGTTGGGATACGGCCTGTCATAGAGAACTTCCTTGAGCCCCCAGAGATGCTCCCGTCCCGGGATCGCCGAGACAAGATATCCTCCCGGGTGAATGATCCGCGCAAATTCCCTGTCGTTAAACGGCGCGAAAAAATGCAGACCTAAGTCCACTGCTCCGTCAAAAACGGGAATATCCGCAAGGTTTGCCACGAAGAAGGAAACCTTTTTGGTTCTTTTCGCCGCAAGACGCACCATCTCCCGCGAAATGTCAAAGCCCCGGAAGAGTCTGTTGTCAAACCTCTCCGCCAGCAGGGAGGTGTAATACCCCTCGCCGCAGCAGATGTCCAGAACTCTTCCTCCGGGAGCACAGCACTGTTCAAGAACGTCTCCCGCCGCTTTTGCAAGGGGAAAGTAATACCCCCGGTCGAGAAACGCCCTTCTGGCAAGCGCCATCTCACGGCTGTCCCCGCTTCCCGGGCGTTTGCCGGAAAGAAGGTTCACATAGCCTTCCTTTGCCCGGTCAAAGCTGTGACCGGCGGGACAGATAAGCCCCGAATTTTTCTCTTCAAAAGTCCCCCCGCACACGGGACAGCGCAGTATTTCCGTCATTTCTTTCACGTGCTCCAAACAAAAATCCGTATGCCGATATTTTACCACGAAACCACCGCACCATCAAGTCCCCCGGAATGGCAAAACGCCCTCCCCTTTACCCCAAAAAGCACCCGCGCCGCATTTGAATTACGAAATAAATATCTTAAAAGGAGCTTTTGATGACGTACGATATTGTCGTCGCCGGCGGCGGCGCCGCAGGACTTTGCGCTGCGATATGCGCAAAAAGAAAATCCAAAAAGTGCAGAGTCGCCGTCCTCGAAGCTCTCGACCGGGTCGGCAAAAAGCTTATTACGACCGGAAACGGCAGATGCAACATCACAAACCGCGAGCCCGCCCTTTCCCGGTACCACAGCGAAGATCCTGAATTCGTGAAAAGAGTCCTGTCCGCCTACTCCGTATCGGACACGCTGAGCTTTTTCTCTTCCGCCGGCGTTGAGATCGTCTTCTCCGATGACGGAAGGGCTTATCCCGCCTCGCTTCAGGCCTCAAGCGTTGTGGATGCGCTTCGCTTTTCCGCCGATGAGGCCGGAGTCGAAACGCACTGCGGCTGCCGGCTCACCGACTTTGTTCACACTTCCGGCGGTTTCACGCTTACGACCTCGCTCGGAAAAGTCTTCACAAAAAGCCTGATTCTCGCCCCGGGACTTCTCTCGGGCGGAGCAAAAATCGGAAGCGACGGTTCCGTTTTCGAGCTTTTGAAAAAACACGGCTACTCCGCCGTTCCGCCCACGCCCTCCCTTGTCCAGCTGAAGACCGAAACGGACATCACACGCCAGCTCAAGGGAATCCGCTTCGACTGCGGCGCAGCGCTTTTCGAAAACGGCCGCCCGGTAAAAAGCGAATACGGAGAAATTCTTTTCACCGAGTACGGACTTTCCGGCCCCCCCATTTTCCAGCTTTCAAGAGCCGTGTCCCGGAAAAAAGCCGGCTTTGAGATCTCCCTCGACCTTCTTCCCGACGTCTCCGCGGCCCGGCTTTCCGAACTTCTTTTCAAACGCCGGAAAGATCTTTCAAAACGCCTGACCGGAGAGTTTCTCACCGGATTTCTCAACAAGCGCGTGGGTCAGGTCATCCTCCGGAAAAGCGGCGCTGATATGAACACTCCGGTCTCGGCCATAAGTTCGGCGGCGCTTTCAAAAACGGCGGAACTCATCAAAGACTTCCGCTTCCGCGTCACGGGGACCACGGGCTTTGCAAATTCCCAGGTTTCCGCCGGAGGGATCTCCACCGCCGAGTTTTCTCCCGACACCCTCGGGTCGAAAAGGGACGCCGGACTTTTTGCCGCCGGAGAGCTTCTGGACGTTGACGGCGACTGCGGCGGCTTCAATCTCCAGTGGGCCTGGTCAAGCGCCATGCTCGCCGCCGACAGCGCGGTCAAATTCCTCCGCGCACAAAAATAGTAATTATCCCCGGATAATCCGGTGTAAAAAAACGCATGGTATCGACGCCCCCGCGTTGTGAGCTGCAAACTCGCCATACCATTTTATATCTTAAAACCAAAGCCGCAGATGTTTTCACTAATTAAATTCCTGTCTATCCCGGAATCAACAACTGCAATATCCGCAAACATTTCCACACATTCTTACCGTTCTAATCCCTGTAATAGTGGGCCTGTTTCTCAAACATTTCCGCATAGAGCCCTTTTTCCTTTATCAAGTTTTTATGAGACCCCATTTGTACCATATTTCCATTCTCCAAAACAATAATCTTATCGGCAAACAACGTACTGGTTAAGCGGTGCGTAATAAAAACACATACTTTTCCTTTACGGTATTCAGCAACTTTTTGGTAGATTTTATGCTCGCTTATCGGGTCAATCGCCGCTGTCGGCTCATCTAAAATCAGTATTTCCCCACCATGAAAATAGGCCCTCGCCATAAACACTTTTTGAGTTTCTCCACCGGAAAGTTCCTCTCCGTTTTCATCCAAATCTTTTGTCATAACCGTGTCGTCTCCACTTGACAAACTGTCAATCTTCTTCTTTAAATCAGCGGCTGCATAACAATCCCACAAACGCACTTTATCAACAGGTTTATCAAAAACTACGTTTTCCCGCAATGAATAAGAAAAAAGCTCTCCGTCCTGGAACACAGGAGCCAACAATTTCCGATACTCTTCATACGGATATTCTCTCAGATCAACGCCGTTCAAAGTAATCGTGCCTTCTGTCGGATCAAATAAGCGCAGAAGAAGACACAGCAATGTCGTTTTCCCTGCGCCGTTATCTCCGACAATGGACAGCGTTTCACCGGTGCGAATACTGAAAGAAATATTTTTCAGAGCATATTGCCCGTTTCCAGGGTAACGGAAAGAAACATTCTCAAATTGTATGATCATATCCTGAGACGGTATTGGACGGGACTCTTTGGTATCACAACCGGATGAAATAATCGTCTGAGGCGTTCGCATATAGGCGTCATAGTCATCAAAATACACATTCACTCTCTTAATCTCTACTATGGAATCTAATAACTGCTGCAGCGAATCAGAAAACTCTTTTGCCGCGTTTAAGTATATCGTGAATGATCCAAGCGTAATATTGCCGACAGTAAATTTCAAAATTGCAAAAATGTACATAACGGAAATCTGAACACACTGAACAAGCCTTTTTACACAAACGATCCTGTTCCTCTTCACAATCCGTTCCTTTTCAAGGGTTTCGACCGCATCGGCAATTTTTAAAAACTTATTTTTCAAGAAATCCGCACAGTTATATATACGAATATCTTTTCCATAGCTAAAATCAAACAGTACCTCCTCCATATACTGAAGCTTACGGTCCGATGCATTTTTCATTGTTTCGTATTTGTGATCCAAAGAAATAACCGAGCCTTCCAAAAAATAAAGGATGAGCGCCGCCGCAACAGTTACCGCCAAGGCAACTATGTCCAGCTGAAAAATTAAATACGACAAGATTGTAATTGAAAACAACGAGCCAAGAATTCGCGTGAATAAAATGTAATCTATTTCAAGAAATTCAGAAATTGCGCGTTTGCCTTTTGCCGCCGTATTTAACTGTTCCGCAGAAAGAGTGTCACGATAATCTG
>JAEDMJ010000054.1 GCA_016303065.1 Clostridiales bacterium | reverse complement strand
CGCTGCCGATGATTCGAATGAAGTTTTTCTTGTTCAGTTCTCAGGGTAACAATCAAACAGTAGGTGTCAATGACGGCGAGGGTCCACCCGTTCCCATCCCGAACACGGAAGTTAAGCTCGTTCGTGCCGAAAATACTTGACTGGAGACGGTCCGGGAAGATAGGTCGACGCCTACACCTGAAGAAAAGCAGTGAAATGTGTTTCACTGCTTTTCTTTTGTGCTTTTGGATTCTTTATTCTGAAAGAGCCTTTAAAGATATGCAGGGGGGGCCTGGAAACAGCGACAAATGCTTTGGTATATCCCGGATGTTTCCCTTTCGGGATCGCAATCCGGAAATGTGATTTATTTTATTACCGCGTGTGCGGGGAGAGGCATTTCAAGGGGTTTGGGAGGACGGCAGAGCAAAGAGGCAAAACGCCAAAGTGGGAGTGCATTTGCTTGTTGCCGTTCCACTTCGCAGCTTCTTTGCTCATAATTTGGATAAAATCATTGTTGGCGATGGTGTGATACACATCATCGGTCAACGTGGTTTCAATACCCTCATATAGCGGTTTCTGTTGGCTGCCTGCCAGTATTTTATAGAGGATGATGTCCTCCGGTAATGTCGGAAACTTATCCCAAATGATAGGCTCCCATATTGGAATATCTCCGTTTGAATAAAGTCCTTTGCTTGTTCCTATAGAAGGAAACACATCGGGATAATCAAGAATAGCCGAGAGTATTTTTTCACCGCTTTCACATGAGATACCAATCTCCAATAGGTTCTGGGAAAGCGAAACGACAGCTCCGTTTGTTGCGGTTATAGCATCAAAGCCGATCAAGTCGTTGTAGATCAGAATATCTCTTATAGGTCTTGCGCTTGCAGCCATAATAAGGATTCCATGATCGTGTCACTTTTTAAGAACAGCTATGGTGTGTTCGGACACGCTTTTGTCGGTATGTAGCAATGTTCTGTCTAAATCGGTAATTATGGCTTTCATGCGCTCCTCCTTTGTTTTATAAAGGTTTCTTTGCCAAGAACAGAATGAATGTATCGTTAAATACTACCTTGTTCCCGGCTTCTAACACGGTTTCTCTCAATCCATCAAAAAATTTACTTCTGTAAGGCTCTGGAACAACTATGTGATCGCCATGCGTTCCACAGAACGCAACATATTCATCAGCTGTAAATTCCCGTTTTCCATAGAACTCACGTTTTTCAAAATCAACATATCCATAATTCGGAGCGTTGGTGTATTTGAACGAGCCGTGCTTATATTCCGTATCCGGTTTGAAATACTCGGAATACACTTTCTGAATTTTATTAAACAGTTCTTCGTTGGGCGTTTTATAGTCGCCTTTGGTAAGCATCATTGCCAACGTTCCACCGGGTTTCAGCAAATCAAAAGTCTTAGGAAAAGCGATTTCTTCCGGAATCCATTGGATTGTCGACGCAGAATAGATCATATCGAATTTCTGATGTCCAAAATTGTGGGTTATGAAGTCATCATTTACGATGCTAAAATTCGGGTATTGACCATACTTGCGTTTCATCATTTCAAATAAGTTCTCGCCAAGCTCAATAGCATTGTAATCGCATCCTGTATCAAGTATCGGATCTGTCGCTTGTCCTGTACCTGGACCAAGCTCCAACACGGTTTTGCCGGGACCGATTTCTGCGTATTCAATCAGATCGGCGAATAATTCCGCAGAATAACGGGGTCTGTACTTGTCAAACTGTTCGGGGATGGTATCAAATACCTTTCTAAATTCCATTTTATCGCCTCCTCTTATTTACCTGCGTTCAATTCTTTCTCCAGTATGTCTGCAAAGCGCTGTATCGGCTCTGCAAGCGTTTCTGCGTAGTCAAAGGTCTGTTTATCGTTCTTATATTCCAACGGACTTCTGCGTACCTTCAGCGCAAATCTAAGGGCGTCTGGATTGGGGCAAAGGTTGTTATCCAACGCCCATTCTGCAGCTTCGGTCTTGGCAATAATCTTGCCGGTGCGAAGCGTATAGATACACCGAGCTGTATCCAACATCCAACCGAAGGAATAGAAGCTCCGTCCGGTGCTTTGTGCGTATTTTCTGATTGTTTCATAGTGGAGTTTTACATCGGCATACAGCTCGTGGAAAGTAGGGTATTTCAGTTCCTTTCGTATATCCTTTCCGTACAAGAGCACGCTTCTCTCCGTCAGCTCCGCCATGCCGAAGCTGTCAAACGCATAGTTATCAGTAATTCGTTCTCCGCTTGTGCCCCAATATACTACACGGTCAGTTTTCTTTGAGAGGAACGCATCCAGGGTAAGCATCCCACCCTCAAAAGAACGGTAATAGGGATTATCGGGTTCATCTGCAAGCACAGCTTGGCGAAGTCCAACGAGCGATTTTGCCTGTTCCTCTGTTATTTGCTTGCTTGTCAACACAAGAATATCAATATCGCTCCACCCCAATCTGAAATCGTTCAGTACGGACGAGCCATACATATAAATCGACGGTTCACGATCCGAGAGGATACCGCTGATTTTGCGGGCCAGGGTGTTGACAGCGAGCTGTCGGTCTTTTCGCTCTGATCCTGCCGGATGCAGAACATACTTCTGATTGGGGTAATCAAATTCCTCTATAAGCTCATCTGCAACAAAACCGTATTTTTCATACAATGCTCTCGGTGCGGTTCCTTTTTCGTCGTCCGCTCGGAAAGTTGATACCGATATTTCTTTTGTTCTGTCTAAATTTGCAAGAGCTTCTTCCATGAGCATTGATGCTACACCACGGCGACGGTATTTGGGTAAAACAGCAAGACAGCAGATCATGTTGTGTCCTCGTGAGAACAGCATAACACCGACAATCTCATTGCCTTCCTTTACACAGACAGCCTGACTCTTGCCCATGAATTTTAAAACGGTGGTTCGGTGCTCGTTCAGCTTCTCTTGTGTTTCCAAGCCGGGAAAGTTCCAGCGAACCTGTGTTACAAGACTCATCCATTTTTCAATATCTTCGGGTACTCCATAAAAGAGCTGCACAGCATTTCGCCTCCGTTCGTAAATCAATTTGTTATCAAAGCGGATTATCTCTTCTGCGGATATAAAACCATAATAATTATAGCACAAAAACGTGGAAAATTCCACCACTTTTGCCAAATAAGCAGTGAAAGCGGGAGCGCATCGTTCAAAATGCGCTCCCGCTGAAATTTTATCGCTCCCAACTGTCCGGGCTTTTCTTTTGGGTCTGCTTTTGCTGTGCCTGCTGTTGCTGTTTCTGACGCAGACGTTCACGGATGGAATGTGCTCCCGTTTCCTTGTGTCCGCATTGCACAAAATACCGGTTGGTCACATCTGCCGACGCCTTGCGCCACTCCACAAGCCGTCCCAGCGCTCAGCGATGGGATTCTGTCTGCCGAACCTGGTGCTTTTCGGCGGCACCCGTTGACATACATGGGGATGAAATAATCGCCCGCCTGACGGTATGTGCCGCCCATTTTCTCAAATAGAGCTTTCAGCTCCTTTTTGTGTTGATTTTCAGCGGCTGTAAGACCTTTTTACGCCTTTACGATAACTGCTTTTCAAGTCACCGCAAATGAGCCGCAGTAATGCAGTAATATAGTATTAGGTGGCAGAAACCACCCTTTACATACTGTCACTCAGTTATTTATCCGTAAATGACTTTGACAGGAAGACCGGTTTCCATTGCTTCATTGCAGGCGAGGGTGAACTCGAGGGTTTTGACGGCGTCGCGGTAGTCGCTGCGTATGGCGGACGGATCGCCGGTTATTACGGCTTCGATAAAGGTCCGGTCGCTTTCGAGACCGGCATCCGTCTTTTCGCGGTAGACGACGCCCGTGGAGCCGTCGGGCGCAGAGAAGGCCTCGCCACCCTCTTCGGCGGTCTCTTTTTTGCCGAAGACGGTGAGGCTGTTGAGAATTTTTAGCTCCGCACGGCAGTCGCGCGCACTGAAGACGACCTTGCTGTCAAAAGAATGACGGTCAGTTTCGTAGCATCCGGTGCCGATGGTGGCAAGAGCGCCGTTTTTGAATTTTACGACTGTGACGGACGCGTCGTCCGTGTCGTAGCCCGGACATTCATCCCCGGTGATAAAGCCTTGGGTGTTGAAAGAAAAGACGGTGTCGGGTTCGCCGACAAACCAGCGAACAAGGTCTACCTGATGCGTCGTCTGTTCGAGAAGCTGTCCGCCGGAAGTGGATTTTGTCCTCCACCAGGGTTGGGGCGGTACTCCGCCAATGCGTGTGCAGTCGACGAAAACGATGGGATTTTCAGCGCAGAAGCGGCGGCCTTTTTCAATGAACGAACTGTACCGGCACTGGAACCCGCAGGCGGTGATGAGTCCGGCGGCTTCGGCAGCGTCGCGGACGCGGATGGCAAGGTCCCGGTTCAGAGCGACAGGTTTTTGGATGTGGAAGTGTATTTTCCGGCGTATCAGCTCAAATTCGATTTCGCCGCGCACCGCGGGGGGAACAGCAATGAATACCATATCCGGATTTGTTTCATCCAGCATTTTTACATAGTCGGTGTATGCGGGGCATCCGCTCGAACGGCGCGAAAAATCTTCCGCCCGGGACAGGATCAGGTCGCAGAAGCCAACGAGCTGTATTCTGTCGCCGAGGGCGATGAAATGTCCGAGGTGATAATCGCCGATTCCGCCGCATCCAATCAGCGCAACGCGGTTTTTCATGGTAGTGCAGCCTCCTTTAATATGCAGTCGTATATGAGGTAAGTATAGCACATTGCCGTGACATCTTCAATACGCCGGAAAATTTTCCGAAAAGCTTGCTTTTGACCGGTGGGTGTGTTACTATAAGAAAAATCAGCGCTTATTTGCTTTTTAGGACGGACAAAATGTTTATAAAAACCGGTGTTAAATTTGCTTTCAGGGCAAGAAGGAAAAGCTTGCTCTTTTGGGGCCTTATCGCTTTGGTTACGCTTTTTTGCGGCCTTGGCACGGGGATGTATTTTTCGGCGCAGGATATGATTTCCGCCTGTGAGAACGGGTTTATAACGCTGGCGGTTTTTGAATACAGCGGGAACGCCGTTTCGGAAAGCTTTGCGCGCGATCCGAAGGCATTGGCGGCGCTTGAAGAACTTGACACTGAGGCGATCGGCAAGCTTGACGGCGTGGAGTGGATCGGGAAGAGGAAGACGCTTCCCGGGACGGCAGCGGGCTTTGTAAGACCGGAAAAGGAAATGCCTTTTCCCAATGAGATGGTTCTTGCCGTTAAGGTGCTGGTCACGGACTTTGTGGACGGTTCGCTCTGCCTCGTGACGCAGGAGCTTTGGGCTTCGGACAGAATGCAGGACAGGCTTGTCGTCATAAACTTCGGCGGATTGGATCGGTGTCCGGAGGAAGGCGAGTATTACGCTGTGACCGGGCGCAGGTTTGACGGCCCGAACGCCTATACATATATGTACACTTGCAACATACTTTCGTGGGACGGCCGGGAATATGTAAAAAGACTTGAGACGGGTACGGTCCCGGAGAAGGGGTGTGAGTATTTCACCGAAGCGGCAGAGGCGTACCGGCTTTTGAATTCGTACGTTACCGTGAACGTGACAGAACATCCTCTTTGGCAGACGGAATTTCACCAGGGCGTCACGGCGATAAAGTCCGGAGAGGTTTACGGGCCGGATGAAGAGTGGGTCTGCATCGTTTCGGAGGACATTGCCCAGGCGCAGGAGCTTGGCGTTGGGGACGTGATCGAGCTTTCGGTCTTTGAGCCGGGGGACGAATCCTCGGAAACCCCAGTTTTTTCGGACAGCGGATGCTTTCAGGGAAAATACACGATTTCGGCGGTTGCCTCGGTGACGGACGAAAACAGGAGTTTTGTTTATATCCCGTTTTCGGAGGCCTCGGGCCTTATGGGGAGGACGATTGCCCAGGCTGTCATCGAGAACGGAAAGGGCGGGGAATTTCTCGAGTCGGTTTACGGCTTTCTCCCGCCGGACGTGACGGTCATGGTTTTTGACCAGGGCTATGCCGGGGTTATGGATTCGGCGGAGACGTACTCGGTCGCTGCGAAGACCGTGACGGCGGTCTTGGCGGCGGCGGGAGCAGCCGTTGTCGTTTTGTTTGGATATATGTTCGCCTCGTGGCAAAGGGTCAACGCCGGGATAATGCAGGATCTGGGCACGCCCAAAAGAGCGGTCAGAGCGTGCATCGTGATGTCGGCGGCGTGGATTGTGCTTCCCGCAGCGGCGGTGGGTTTTGCCGCGGGTACGGCGGCAATGAAGTTTGCCGGAAAGCTGGCGTTTGCGTTTTTCTCGAAAAACTGGATGGAAGGTCTCCATTACAGCGTAATGCGCGTCGGAATTGTGAAAAATCTGACCGATGTATCCAAAACTCACGTGGGGGTTATCGCGGCGGTGAGCGCCGTGACGGCGGCGGCTGCGCTGGCGGCGGTGACGGCGTTTCTGCCGATGAGTTTCCGGAAAAAAGCAAAGAGAAAACAAATGCCGGTCACGGCAAAACGCCGGGTGAGAGCGTCTTCGGTCCGGGGAAAAGGGCCGGTTCGGTTTGCCCTTCTTTCGGTGTCGCGCGGGGGACTCAGAACTTTGGTCGTTCCGTGCGCGGCGGCAGTGCTTACCGCGCTGCTTTGTTCAATGGTTTCGGCGCGGAGCGGATATGAGCGGGAGCTGAGAGCGCTTCGGAGCGATGCCGAAATTGAAGGCTGCATCACGGACTTCCGTGGGCGCACGGCGACGGACATCGTCATAAGCGCCTGGGAAGCAGAACAGCTGCTCTCGTTTGGAATGGTGAAGGATTTCGCGCTTTCCCACGCCGAGGCGTATATGTACCGGGGAATAGCGGAGTATGCCGACGGCGGGCCCGGAACCCTTTTGACGGTCACGCCTCCCTCCGGAGGCTTTGCATATGAAACTTTCATTTCGCGCTTCCTTCAGGGGCCGAGGATAAGCTTTACTTCGTCGATTGACGCGGCGGAAGAGCTTTTCCGGGGCGGCGGGATTGAAACGGAGTATGCCCTGGGATATGACGGGTCGCTGTTCGGCGGAGAGGACGGAAAAATCTGCCTGGTGCCGGAGAGCTTCATGGCGGAAAACGGCATATCCTTTGGAGACCGCATCGGTGTGTACGTCGGAACGGAGCTTTCGGAAATGGAGTTCACTGTGGCAGGGTGCTATGCCGCCCGGGGCAGTGAGGCCGGGATATACTGTCCCCTTGCGGCGTATTTTGACACGGCATATCTTAACGAGGAAAGCTATACCCCAGGAAAGGAGCCCTTTTCCTGCACACGGGAATATTACTATTTCGACAAATTCGGAAATCCCGTGAAAACAGAGTACACCGAGGAGCTGGGATACGACGAATATCTCAGACAGTTCACTTTCGACACGATGACCTTTTCAGTCAGCGGCCTTGACAGGCTTTCGGAATTCAAAGCTGCGCTTTTGGACGGGGGATGGAGCGAACCCGGTATTACAAGGTCTGTGCGCGTGTATCCGGTATTTGACGACCGGGAAGCTCTTGAAGCGGAGAGGGATCTTTCAAGGCAGATGACGTATCTCGGCGTTCTGACTCCGGTTATGTTTGTGCTTGTGTGCGGAGTCGGATTTGTGATATCGCGGATCATGACCGGAGCCAGAAAGAGTGAGCTTGCGGTGATGCGCGGGCTTGGGGCGCCGGCGAAAAGGGTTTTTGCCTCGTTCTTTCTGGAACAGGCGGCGCTGTGTTTTGCGGGAGCCGCCGCGGGACTGATATTCAGTCTTGTGCTTAACGGAGCGGGAGCGGAACAGTTTGCCGCCGCAGGGGCGCTTGTGCCGGTGTTTTGCGCAGGCGCGGCGATTGCCCTCAGAGCGCAGATAAATTCAAAGCTTTTGGCACTGCCGGCGGAGGAAGAATGAGAAAAGGAGGGCGTTTTTGTGATTCTCGAGCTTGACAACGTGAGTTACAGCTACTCAAACAAATACAGGACGGTGGACGTCCTTAAAAATGTGAGCTGCGGGTTTGAAGAGGGAAAGTCCTACGCGATAGTCGGAAAATCCGGCAGCGGAAAGTCCACCGCGCTCATGCTTATGGCGGGGCTTGATCTTCCGGTAAGCGGACAAGTTAAATACGGCGGAAAACCGACCTCGGAGTTCAATCTTGACACGTACAGACGTGACTGCGTTTCCGTCATATACCAGAACTACCGGCTCTTTCCTCTTTTGACTGCGGAGGAAAATGTCATGTATTCCATGGAGCTCAAGGGGATTTCCCCAGCTTCGGCTAAGGTGCGGGCGAGGGAGCTTCTGATGGGGACGGGTTTGGATAAAGACGCCTTTGACAGATTTCCGGGAATGCTGAGCGGCGGAGAGCAGCAGCGCGTCGCAATTGCCAGAGCCCTTGCTTCCGGGGCAAGGGTGATGCTTGCCGATGAGCCAACGGGGAATCTTGACTCGGAAAACAGCGCAAACATAATCGGCATTCTGTCCTCAATGGCAAAGGACCGGGGCTGCTGCGTGATCGTTGTGACTCACGACCAGGATGTGGTCGGAAGGCTCGACCGGGTGATCCGCATTCGGGACGGGAAGATGTTCCCGGAACAGGAGCGCTGAAACTCAGGAAAAAAGCGTTCACATTCAGCCGGGATCCTGCATATAATGCAGTGGGCAAACACCGGTTGCAGAATGGTTCAATGTAAACTTGCTTGCACTGCTTATAAAAGTCTGATATAATAACAAATGTAAATCATCAGTTGCGTTTTGCGCCGTGACCCTTTGAGGAGGAAAAAAGGAATGACGGTCGGAGAAAAAATTACCGCTCTGCGCGCATCTGCGCGGCTTTCACAGGAGCAGCTTGCCGAGAAGCTTTCGGTGTCGAGACAGTCCGTCTCAAAATGGGAAATGGATCAGGCTGTTCCCCAGATAGACAAGATACTCCAGTTATCGGAGCTTTTCCGTGTGACAACAGACGAGCTCCTGAAGGATAATGTTGAGATCGAGCGGCTCGGCGGAGGAGAGAATCAGGACGGGAAAAAACCGAACAAATATTTTGGTACCGACGGGTTCCGCGGAGAAGCAAACGTCACCGTGACTGCGGAGCGGGCTTTCCGCATCGGAAGATATCTCGGATGGTATTTTTCAAAGCCGGCGGCGGGCGTCTGGGAGTCCGGAGGAAGACCGAAGATCGTTATAGGAAAGGACACGCGCCGGTCAAGCTATATGCTTGAATATGCCATTTCGGCGGGTCTGACCGCATCCGGAGCGGATGTTTATATGCTCCATGTCACGACGACCCCCAGCGTTTCATATGTTACGAGAAACGAAAATTTTGACTGCGGAATAATGATATCCGCCTCGCACAACGGATTTTCCGACAACGGAATAAAGCTTGTCAACCGCTACGGCGAAAAGATGGACGATGCGACCCTTTCGGAGATCGAGCTCTACCTTGACGGGAATTTTGCGGCGCTGGGGCTTGACGGGGACATCCCCCTTGCCACGGGAGAGAGGATCGGCTGCATATTTGACCATGTCGCAGGCAGAAACCGTTACATCGGGTACCTAATATCCATTGCGGCGCACTCTTACCGGAACATACGAGTTGGTCTGGACTGTGCAAACGGCTCTTCGTGGATGATCGCGCAGTCGGTTTTCAATGCTCTTGGGGCGGCTGTGACGGTGATCAATGCCGAACCGGACGGAACGAACATAAACCGGGATGCCGGTTCAACGCATATCGACGTTCTCCGGCGGTGCGTGAGGGAAAAGCACCTTGACATCGGCTTTGCCTTTGACGGGGACGCGGACCGCTGCATTGCGGTGGACGAAAACGGAAACGAGATAAACGGAGATCACATACTCTATATCCTTGCGCGCCGTCTCAAGGCCCGCGACAGTCTCGACCACAACACGGTCGTCATGACCGTCATGTCAAACACCGGACTCGGGATCGCGCTTGAGCGGGCGGGGATAAAATATATTCGCACCGCCGTCGGAGACAGAAACGTCTATGAGGCGATGCTTGAAAACAACTACAAGCTTGGCGGAGAGCAGTCGGGTCACATCATTCTGCAAAAATACGCCACCACCGGGGACGGAATTTTGACAGCCATAATGATAATGGAAGAGATGCTGGACAGAAAGTTCCCTGTCGGAAAACTTGCCGAAGAGGTGAAGATGTTCCCCCAGGTTCTGAAAAACGTTCGCGTCGTATCAAAGCCCGAGGTTATGGCCGACCAGGTCATACGTCAGGCGGAGAGAGAAGTGAACGGCGAGCTTGAAGGGAAAGGCCGCCTCCTTCTCCGGGAAAGCGGAACGGAACAGGTGATCCGCGTTATGGTGGAATGCGAGAATGAAGACGAATGCGAAGCCTATGCGGAGAGACTTGAAAATCTGATTCGTGAGAGAGGGTACGCCTGTGACTGAATTTCTGAACAGAAATCTTTTTGACAGCAAGGGCACTCTGGCCGAGGAGCTCATCGCCTCAAGGGACTATCCCTGGGAGCTGCTTCCTCTGATCGGTGATTTTGTTGCAGAGCTTGCGGAAAGGCTCTGCCGGACGCCGGGGTGGAAAATGCTTTCGCCGGGAGTTGCCGCGGCGGAAGACGCGGTGATCGCTGAGAGCGCGGTCATATGCGGCCCCTCGGTCATCGGGCTGGGCACGGAAGTTCGCCCGGGAGCGTATATCCGCGGAAAGGTTCTCGTCTGCGGCGGATGTGTCGTCGGAAACTCCACGGAGCTGAAAAATGCGGTCCTGCTCAACGGTGCGAAGCTTCCGCATTATACCTACGCCGGGGATTCCATCGTCGGAAACCGCGCTCATATGGGAGCGGGAGCCGTGGCGTCAAACCTGAAGTTCAACGGAACGAATGTGGTCATACGAAACGGGAAAACGGGAGAATGCATTGATACAGGTCTTCGCAAGGTCGGAGCTATTCTTGCTGACGGCGCGGACATCGGCTGTCACTGCGTTCTGAATCCGGGAACGGTTATCGGGAGAAATACCGTTCTCTATCCGAATCTTTGTTTTCGCGGCACCGCGCCGGAAAACAGTATCGTCAAATCCCCTGACAATATAGTTCCGAGAAATTAAAATTCTCCATATGAAAAAAGCCCGCCGGTTCTGTAAAAAAGTCCGGCGGGCTTTGAGTTGTGTCAGCTTCAGCGAAAAACGATTCCCGGCTCTGCCGGAGAGAGAGAAAAGGTCTTCGTGTATAATGCAGGTACGTTCGGTAAGCTGCGCCGATAAAATGCAGGGAGGTCTTTTCAGACGGAGTGGAAACAACAGTGTCGCAAGGTGTCCGGAGCGCATCCATATGCTCATCAGTATTCTGTAAAAGTATAATGTAATGCAAATCATCGGATATCTCAAATAAAAAGACAGTATAATGATATCCGGCAGATATACAAATTTGAAAAACAATTTGCAATAATTTGCGATTTGTTCGTTTGTCAATGATGTGAGACCGTAAAAAGAGATAGAGTTTGTTAGTTTAG
>JAEDMJ010000053.1 GCA_016303065.1 Clostridiales bacterium | reverse complement strand
CTGACCTCTTGATTTTCAAAATTTCCATCAAAAATCAAGCGCACAGGCGCAAAAAGAGAATTCTGCGTATTTCTCTCTTTTGGATAAGAAAAAACCTTGAAATCACTCGATTTCAAGGTTTTTTCTGCGCTCTGACGAGCTCTTGGTGGAGATAGTGGGGATCGAACCCGCGACCTCTTGAATGCCATTCAAGCGCTCTCCCAGCTGAGCTATACCCCCAAGCGACTTGCATATTATAACAAACGCAGGAGGCTTTGTCAAGTACTTTTTGCCGGGAATCGAAAAAATTTTTTTCGGGCGATTCCGCTGCCGTCCGGGGTCAGACTATCTCAAGGTAATCCCTGTCCGGAAGCGTCGGGAAGCTGTCGCAGATGCCGTCCTGATACCAATAGGCCACGGAAGAGATGTCGTCCTGAAGGGGCAGGTATCTTCCCCCGGAACGCCAGCCGAGAGCCTGGATCGTGACGCGTATATCCTCGTCGAAATAGACCGGATCGTTGATGTGCCAACGGTACATGGAGAATCTCTGCTGGCACTTGTAAAGATTGTCGGTCTTTGACACCTTGTAAAGTCCGCTGTACGGGGTGCAGAACTCGTTGTAGCGGTTGTTGTAATCGAAATTGTAGGCTCCGCAGAAATAATCCTCGGTTCCGGTGCCGCAGATGGTCGGGAAATCCCTGTCCCCGTCCAGGAAGAACTTGATCTCGCCCTCGCCCCACCAGCCGTTGTTGTTCACGCCCCAGTAAAGGAAGGTGCCCGCATAGGTGCCTTTTCCTTTTATATTGTCAAGGATGGTATAGTCCTGTTTGTAGGGGAGCGGGTTTTGGCGGCGGAACTGGGCGTGAAAATAGGCGGCGTCGTCCGGAAGCTCCGTCAGAATATAGTCGATTTGATAGTATACATGCGTTTCCGTTTCAGCCAGGTTTTCGAGGGTGAAGCGGAAGCCTTTTCTGAACGGCATTTCCCAATAGCAGTTAAAACCGCGGCGCGGATTAACGCATACGGCAAGCGAGGAAAGCTGGCGGTATTCCTGAAAATCGGGGCAGGCAAAGAAATCGCCGAGGGGGACTTCTATGGACGGGATATCGCTTCCGTCCCAGTATGCGCGGAGGATCAGCGTTCTGGGGAGGTTTGAGCTGTCGGTGACCCAAATGTGCTTTATTGCGCCTTCTCCGGCGATGTCGGCCATGGTGAATGTTTCTCCGGGGGCGATGAGAACGCAGGGCGAAACCTTCCAGCCCTGGCCGAGGTCACGGGCTGCGTTCCTGCCGCAGCCTTCCACGGCCATTCCGCCCTTTCCCTTTTCTCCTGTGAAGTTTTCGGGAGATACGGAGCGCGTCTTTGCGTTTGAAAGTCTGGAGAGATTGGAGAGATCTGTTCCGAGTCCGTTGACCATGTTTTGTTTCCTCCTTCGTAATTTTGCTCCGGGGTGAGAATAGCATATTGCCGGGGAGTTGTCAAGCTATTTGACGCGGCGGAGCCAGGTTTTTACGAAGTCGGCAAAGCGGAGCGCGGCGGGACTGGGGACCTGTCCGAGGGCGAGGGCGATCGTCCGCTTCAGGGGCGGGTCAAGGGGGATCGCCGCGACTTTTCCGGTGTGCCCGCGCAGGAGAAGCTCCGGCATGACGCTCACCCCGAGGCCCTTTTCGACCATGGAGATTATCGCGTAGTCGTCCTTTGTGGTGAATTTGATGTTTGGGTGTATTCCGGCGGCTTCAAAAGCGCGGCGCGTGTCGTGGTCGGAGGTTTCCAGCAGCGTTATGAAATTTTCGTTTTCCAGAAGCTTCAGCGAAAGCCTTCTGTATTGGGCAAGCGGGTGATTTTTCGGAAGGATGAGCATGAGCCGGTCGTCGCGGAGGGGGATATACCTGCAGTTCTGGGGAACGTCGTTTGAAACGAATCCCACGTCCACCGCGCCGGCCGAGAGCCATGTGGCCACGTCGTGGTAGTCGCCGCTTAAAAGCCGGAAGTCGATGCCGGGATTTTCTTCTTCAAATTCCTTGATTATTCCCGGAAGCCAGTGCACCGCGACGCTTGTGAACGTTCCGACGCTTATCACCCCGCGTTCAAGTCCGAGTATTCCGGACGCAAGCTGGCTCAGCTGTTCCTCTCCGGAAAGTATCGCCCGGAGCGCGGGGAGAACAAGGCTCCCGTTTGAAGTGGGACGGACTCCGGCGCGGCTTCGCGTTAAAAGCGGAAAACCGAGCTCGCGTTCAAAATCGCTGACCGCCCGGCTTGCTCCGGACTGGGTGAGGCCGAGCTCACGGCCGGCAAGAGTGAGGCTGTTCAGTTCAACGGCGCGGACGACCAGCCTGCATTTTTTCGTGTCCACATTGACGCTCCCTTACATATACATGATAAAAACTCATGCTTAAAATGAAAATATTTGCACATTGCATATTATAACAAAAAAAGACGGGCAAAACAAGGGATACCGTCCGGTTGTTGCTTGAAAAAAAGTGAAAAAAGGGGTATAATCTTCCGGTCATAATTTGAAAGCGGTGAAATCATATGATCGAAAATGTGCCTGAACTTATAACGTTTATCATCTATTTGGCTGTGGTTCTTGGCGTCGGAGTATACTTTTTCTTCAAGACGAAGTCCGGCGGCGAAAAAGACTATTTCCTCGGCGGACGCCGCATGGGTCCCTGGGTCTCCGCGCTGAGCGCGGGCGCCTCGGACATGAGCTCCTGGGTTTTAATGGGGCTTCCGGCTTCGATTCTGGCTTCCGGTCTTGGGCAGTCGTGGATCGCCATCGGTCTTGCCATCGGCACGACGCTCAGCTGGATGTTCCTTGCCAGAAGGCTCAGACGCTTCTCCATTGCGGCGAAGGATTCCATCACCATTCCTCAGTTTTTAACGAACCGTTTCCTTTCGGAGGCAAAAGCGCTCCAGATCGTTTCGGCGGTCGTGTTCATTGTCGTCTATTCGGTCTATGCGGCGTCGAGCATAAAGGCCTGCGGAACTCTTTTCAACACGGTTTTGGGAATTGACGCAAGAATCGCCATGTATATTGCGGCGGGAATAATACTGGTCTACACTTTCCTCGGCGGCTTTGCCGCGGTTTGCTGGACGGATTTCCTCCAGGGCATGATGATGCTTGCCGCTCTGATGATCGCGCCCATTGCGGCGGTGTTCATGATGAATTTCTCCGACTGGACCTCGGAGGCGCCGGTTGTGGCGGAGGGCTACTGGAGCCTGCTCGTGACCGGAAAATTCGACTGGACGAGCATTGCGACGATAATCTCCGGTCTTGGATGGGGCCTTGGATATTTTGGAATGCCGCACATAATCATCAGGTATATGTCCATTAAATCCGACAAGGACGTCAAGCGTTCGCGCGTTATCGGAATAAGCTGGACCGTTCTCATCCTTATTGCGGCTGTCGCCGTCGGCCTTATCGGACGCGTTTTCCTCACGGATATCGCCGATACCAGCCATGTCTTCATCGAAATGGTAAGACGCATCTTCCCGGGCTTTATAACGGGTCTTCTCCTTTCCGCGATTCTTGCGGCGTCCATGAGCACCGCCGATTCCCAGCTTCTCGCCGCGGCGTCGGCTTTTGCCAGCGACGTTTATAAGCCGGTTATCAGAAAAAAGGCTTCCGACCGGGAGATGAACTGGGCCGGGCGCGTTGTGGTTATGATCATAACCGTCGTCGCGGTGATCATCGCCTCGAACCCGAATTCCGGCACGATCATGAGCCTTGTCGAGAACGCCTGGGGCGCTTTCGGCGCGGCCTTCGGTCCGGTCATCATTCTCGCCCTGTTCTGGAAGAGATTTACATACAGGGGCGCCGTTGCGGGCATCATCGGCGGTTTTGCCGCGGATATTCTCTGGCTGCTGTTCCTGACGGACGGATTTAAATCGTTTGGGTTTACGGCTTATTTCGACACTCAGATTTACGAGATCATTCCGGGATTTGTCATCGGAATGCTTGTCGCGGTCATTGTTTCTCTCTGCGACAAGGCGCCTTCGAAGGAAGTCCTCGAGCTCTGCGAGAGGGCAAAGAAGGAAGACTGATCAACGGCACGAAAACGCGCGGCGGGGACAAAGCGGTCTCCGCCGCGCGGCTTTTGCGTTTTGTTCTTGGGAAAAGAGCGATATAATCTTTTAAAACGGGGGAGGGCGGCAGGTGTGACGGGAAAATACAGGAGCCTTAATGAGTTTTCCGGCGGGGACGACACGGCGCGGTTTGCCGCGGCAATGGAATTTCTTCGCCGGAATCCGGGAACGGAGCTTTTTGTTCCTCCGGGAACCTACACCCTTACGAGCGAACCGGCCCAAAAAGCCCGCGACGGCGTCATGAGCGGGGCTTTCGGAAAAAATCCGCAGAAAGTCATGTTCAATCCGAAATACAGGTACACGCGCGGAATAGATTTTTCGGGGCAGAAAGGGACGAAGCTTTCTGCCTGCGGCGTGACGCTGATGGTCGACGGGTTTATGGAGCCGGTGTCTCTTGTCGGCTGTGAGGACGTGGAGATTTCGGGCCTTGCCATTGACCACGTCCGAAAACCCTTCAGCCGCGGACGGGTTTCCGCCGTGAGGGGCGAAGGGAGAACACGGGTCCTGACGGTGGAGCTTGACGAGGGCTGTCCCGTGGAGAGGGGAACTCCGCTTGGACTGAGACACCTCCTCATAGACGAAGAGACGGACAGGGCCGTGAAGGTATCGGTTAAAAATACGGAGTTTTTGTCGCCGCGGAAGCTGGAAGCAACGGTGGAAACAGAATGTGGGATTCCCCCAAAAGCCCTGTTTTACGTCTGGCACACATACCATTCGCGTCCGGCGATTTTGATCGAAAACTCAAGGAACGTGCGCCTGACCGATGTGACGATACACAGCCAGCCGGGTATGGGCGTTGTCGGCAACCGATGCGAGAACGTGACTCTGAGCCGTCTGCGCGTCGTTCCGTCGGGCGGGGACCATGTTTCGACGAACACCGACGCGACGCATTTTACCTCGGCAAAGGGCTTTTTAAGGTACGAGGACTGTGTTTTTTTGCGCCAGGGCGACGATTTTGCCAATGTCCACGCGTATTATCAGGCGGTGGTGGGCCGGGATGGAGAAAAGGCGTATTACATACAGGAAAAAACTCCGGACGGCACCCACGCCCAAAGCCTTGACTATCCGGACGTGGGGGACACGCTGGAGCTTGTAAACCGGGAGACGCTTGAAGCGCTTGGGACATACGAAGTGACGGCCTGCCGTCCCGAGGAGGAAAGGTGGATCACCCGTGTGGAACTGGACCGTCCGCTTCCGGAAAACACGGAGGGTCTGATGCTTTCCGACGTGACGAGGCTTCCGGAGCTTGAGATCCGAAGGTGCCGTGCGGAGTCGCATTTTGCCAGGGGAGCGCTGATAAAAACGCGGTCGGCTGTCGTGGAGGGCTGCGTCTTCAGAGACATCATGGGCCCGGCCGTCGTTGCGGCTGCGGAGTCGTGGTGGTGGGAGGGAGTGTGTCCCGCCAACGTGACTGTGAGAGGCAACCTCATTGAAAACTGCGGAGAATTTTTCGGGGAAGCGGCGGGAGTCGTTGTGAAGGCGGATGCGGACCGCGCCCTGGGACAGAGCATTTTCAATATTTCGGTAAAAGACAATGTGATAAACGCTCCGAACTGCCGCCGCGGAATTTTCGTGAGAAATGCGTCGGGGGTTCGCATTGAAAACAACCGCATAACCTGCTCCGGGGAACCCGTCGCCGTGGAGAACTGCACGCAGGCGGACGTCAACGGAACGGAGATATAACGGCGGGAAGCGAAAAAAGCAAACCTACGCGGGCGGCGCTTTTTGCGCGCGTAAAAGGGGCAGATCAGCCAAAGCTTGCCTCGACGGCTCCGTTGACGGAGCAGATCGTTTTTTCATCGGCAAAGAAGCCCCGAGGAAGGAAAACGCCGTAGCTTTCGCCTTTGTAGAAAAGCCGGAGACCGTCCTTTGCAAGTCCCCGGACGGAGGGCATATGCCGGTCGGTGCGGCCGAGACGGTGGGAGAGGATGAAGCCGGAGCCGGATTCGATCCGGACGGAGCTTTCCCGGAACGTTACGGTCAGGTTTCCGAAGTCCACGGCGGCGGAGCCGCCGGGGTTTTCGGTGAAGGTCATTTCTCCGGACGGTAAAAGGGGTGAGCCGTCGGTTTTTGTGAAATAGAGTCCGGAGAGAACGCCGTTTCCGCTGTGCAGATTTCCGTCGACAAGGGGGAGCGTCTCATAGACCGCGCTGTTTGATTCGCAGACGGTGTTTTCAAAGGGGTCTGGGAAGCTTTCACGGAAAAGGTGGACGTCCCGGAAGCGCAGAACCCCATGGTCGAGAAAGAGATTTGCGCGGTAGTTTTTGTTTGAAAACCAGACGGATTTTTTCTCGCTGTCGTTCCAGGCGCTGTGGGCGGTTATGGCGGAGGCCGGAGTTTCGGCGTACTGTTTTTTGAACCAGCGTCCGGTGTCGCCCAGGGGTTCGACGGCGATCTTTCCCTCGTTTTGCAGTCTTTCAAAGAGGGCAAACTGGTATGTGAGTCCGTCCCTCATGCCCGGCCAGCCGAAGCTGTTTTCCTGTCCCGCCTGGGCATAGCCAAAGGAGAGGCAGTCGCCGTTGAAATTTTCGGACATAAACCAGTCGACCCATTTGGGGTTTCCGCCTCCGGAGGAGGAGTAGACCGGTTCAAGGGTTATGACCCGCTGGGATTCCTCGGCGCCCGCGTTCATGTCGAGCCCCGCGTCGTACTGGTATACCGGGTCGGAACCGAGCATCCGGAACAGCGGCACGGGAAGCTGATGCTCCGGGTTTTGCGCGGGCATAAAGACGTTTGTGCGGCTGGGGTAATAGCCCTGGCCGTAATATCCGCCCCAGAGGGTGTAGCCGTCCGTGCCGAATTGCTCCTTGCAGTTGCACAGCGCGTCCATGCCGTATTTGCCGGAGATATAGCGGACCGTGTGCGAGTCGAAAAACCACGAGCCGAAAACCCGGGGATAGGCTCCGAAAACCTTTTTGAACTCTTCGTAGAAAATGTCCGCCAGCTTTTCGCGGTTCTCTTTCGTATAGCCCACCGAAAATCCGCGGTGCGCGTGCCAGTCCCAGGGAAAACGCCCGCGCCATTCAAGCCCGGCCCGCTCGACCAGGGGGCGTACCGTTTCAAACCAGACGCCGAGTTCAAACTGCTCCGGGTCGAGTTCTTTCAGAAGGCCGGTGAATTCGGGGAGGATGAGCGCGTCGTACTGCAGAAGAAAGGTTCCGCGGAGGCGGTGCTTTTTCATCAGCCGGATCTGCTCTTTGACGGGAAGCAGCATATCGGTGGGGGTTCGGGGTTCGACGGCGCGGATAAAGTTCACGATATTCACTATCTGACGTTTTTTCATGGGCGTTTCTCCTTTCGGCGGATATTGCTGACAGGATTATAGCATGCGCCGGAGATTTTTTCAAGAACAGTCGTTTATTGGAGGAAATGCCCGCGAAAAAAGCGGGGCTTCCGGTTCATTGTGGAAAATGCTTGTTTTTTTTGCGAAAAAAGGCAGTTTTTGCCGGAAAAATATGGGCGATGCGGTGTTGACTTAAAGTAAAAACTGAGATATAATTTTAAAGAAAGCGATATATAATATCGCTTGACAATACCACTTGACGGATGGAAGAGCAAAAATTTTCGGGAGGAGAAGACGCATGAAGAAAAGAATGCTTGCATGGGTTTTGTGTCTGCTGATGGCGCTTACTGTCGTTCCGACGGGCGTTTTTGCCGCACAGCAGAAAAAACCGAATTACGGCAGCAGTTACGGTCACATTGACGTTAAGACTGATGCGGTTTACACCGTAAAAGTGGACGGTGTGCCGCATTCGCTGACAGGATATATCGACCCGCAGTCGATAACCGTAAAAGTCGGAAGCAGCGTTTATGACTTTGAGGATTACACTGTAAGAACTCAGAGCGAAGGCGGACACTACGAATACAACATCAGTTTCGGCAGGGGAAAGTATATCGATCCCGATGACATCGCCTGGGTCGAAAACACCTTTAAAATGTCGAACGTCTATGTCAGCGCGCGGATCTATTTTTCGTCGCTTCCCGACGAGCTGAAGCCGCTGTTCAGCAGCGACAGCAAGGGGTTCTATGCCGACATAACGGATTATCAGTACGACGGCGTCAATGAATGCACCGGCGGAAGAGGCATGAGAAGCGAGGGCCACACCGGAACGCCCTCCGGACTGGATCTTTATATCAATGCGACCGGACTCTCTCTTTATATCACCAGCGGCAAGCTTGCCGTTGAAAAGGTCATCGTTGACGGAAGCGGAGAAGTGCTGGACGACGCCGAAGCGTTTGACTTTACCCTGAAAGACGCGGCAGGAAACACGCTTGGGTTTGACGCCGGCAACGGCTATGTCGCGTCCGGCGGGAACACGGTTATTTCCGTTAAGGGCGGAGAAACCGTTGTTCTGGAAAATCTCCCTGTGGGAGTATACACCATAACCGAGATACAGAAGGACGGATACGTCATTCTGGACGCCAACGGCAATGTCGGCGACAATTACTCAAAGGACTATACGGTCGAAGCGAAGAATGACGACGAGATCCCCGTCGTTGTGTTTACAAACAGAAAACTGAGCGGCAGGGCGGCTCTCAGCATCGCAAAAACCGTTTCGGGCGAGACTGAGGGATACAGCGACCCGACAGTCAGCATTTACAGCGCCGATGCCGCCGGCGAAAAGTCCGGCGAGGCAATATGGAGCGGAACCGTTCCCTCCGGCGACCGGCTCTACCTGAACGTCCTGCTTTCCGCGGGAACGTATGTCGTTGAAGAGACGAACGCCGCGAAGGACGGATACAGCTATGCCCCGGTGCTCACGGCGGTCAATGCCTCTGTCAGCGGAATGCTTTTCACGGTTTCCGAAGACAGCCTGGAAAAGACCGTTGCACTGACTCTGGACAATGAATACGCGTTAAAGCCCACCACGGGCTCTCTGAGCATTTCAAAGACCTTCGGGAACGAAAGCGCCCTTGATGCGGACGATATAGATAGCATTTCGGTCAGCATAAGAGACGGTGTAGGGTACAGCAAAACCGTGACGCTCAATGCCGCAAACGACTGGTCGGCGACCGTTGACGGACTCGTTCCGGGATACTACAAAATCTCGGAAACCGGTGCGGAAAGAGACGGCTATACTCTGACGGTTTTGTTTGGCGGCCTTGAAAACGACGGTGTAACCGTTGCTGCGGGAGAGACCGCGAAAGTCGTCATCGAGAACACCTATGTCAAAAACACCGGAGCCGCGACCGTTCACGACAGCGTCACCGTTACCAAGGTCGACGGGAACAGCCAGAAGCTTGACGGCGCGGAGTTTGAAATCGTTGACGCTGACGGAAGCGTTATAGATACCTTTGCGGCAGGAGAAAAGGTCATTTCCACTTCGGACAGATGCTTTGCTGGCATTCTGCCGAAGGCCGGAGAGTCGATCACTCTGACCCTTATCGAGAAAAAAGCTCCTCTGGGATATTCAAAAGCGGAGAGCGGATGGACCATTACGATCTCTGCTGATGCGGAAGAATCGCTGAAGGACGATGTTTTCATCACCACGACAACCTATACGATTTTCGTTGAAAACGGCAAGAGCATAAGCGTTGTAAACAAGCAGAAAACCGGAGAAGCCGTCATTGACGGCAGTGCTACCGTTGATAAGGTCGACGGGGAAGGAAACCGCCTTGAAGGCGCGGTGTTCGAAATCGTTGACGGAAACGGACTGCCGCTCGGCTCCTTTACCGCCGGACAGAAGGTTCTTTCCACGGCGGACGGGATGTTTGACGGACTTCTTCCGACCGTTGACGGAGAATCCGCCGTCTTCACCCTCAGAGAGGTCTCCGCTCCCGAGGGGTACGGGGCAAGCTCCGATTCCTGGGAGATCGTTATAAGCGTTGAGGTCGGCACGGCCGTCTATGACGAAGCTCAGGACGCATTCATAACCACTTCAATATACCGTCTGACCATCGAAGGCAAGGACGGCGTTTCGGTCGTCAATGAAAAGAAAACGGAGGAAGCCGTGGTCGACGGCAGCTTTACCGTTGTTAAGACCGACGGAGAAGATGTCATCGAAGGTGCGGAATTCGGAATATTCGAATCCGAAGATGCGGCAGAGCCGATCATGACGTTCACCGCGGGAACCGCCGTTGTCGGAACCGACGAAGAGGCGCTTCTTGACTTCCTTCCGGAAGCCGGGGAGTTTGTAACGCTCTTTTTGAAGGAGATTGCCGCCCCGGAAGGCTATGCCGCGGTTGATACGGTGTGGGAGATCAGGATTGAGGCAAAGGCGGAAACAGCTCTTGAAAACGGAGTCTTTGTCACCTCCAATGTCTATACCGTGACTGTCGACGGCGCCGAAAGCCTGACTGTTGAGAACAGCAGGATTGTTGTTCCCGAAACCGTTGATATTTCGGTCAGAAAGGTCTGGGTCGGCTCCGACGACGCCGAGCGTCCCGAGTCGGTCACGGTCGAGCTCTTCTGCGACGGCGACAGCTTTGACAAAGTTGTGCTTTCTGAAGAGAACGGCTGGGAGTATACCTGGACCGGGCTTGAAGCCGATCACGAGTGGACCGTTGACGAGCCGGAGGTTCCGGAGGGATACAGAAAGACGGTTTCTTCCGACGGAAACGACTTTACTGTCACCAACACTGAAATCGACGATCCGTACACGGGATACAGCGGCAATATCGCGCTTTGGGGCTGGCTTATGCTTGCTTCGGGGGCGATTGTCGGAGGACTCTCTGCGTTCGTATTCGTAAAACGCAGGAAAGCTTAAGCTGAGTTTTTTATAGTTGCGCATATCGGTAAGCGCCCTTTTCGGGATTTTCTTCCGAAAAGGGCGCTTGCTTTTGCATCGGAAAAGAAGCTCTTTCCCCTGCCCAAAACGCGTTTTGGGCAGGGGAGGGGAGAAGGTCATTTCGGCGACGGTTCGCGTTTGCAAAAGGTAAACCAGTGTTTATTCAACGCAAGTGCTTTTTTTTGCGAAAGACGGGCAATAAGGTGCGTAAACAGGGGTAAAAGCGAAGAAAAGGCGCTTGATGAGCAGTCTATTCATCATCCTCTGTGATCAGTTATAGTATAAGGCTGCTTTATTTCATAAAAAATCCCTCCTGTCAGATACAGTGTACCCGATAGGAGGGAGCTTTGCGAATGTGCACCGCACACTCGATTGAAATTATGTTATCTTCCCCTTTTTCTTCTGCTATATACAGCAGTTCCTGCTAAAGCGAACACGCTTACCGCCAACAGTGCAATCCACAATGCCATATGGCTGTTATCTCCGGTCTGAGGTGAATCGCCCGGATCAGAGGGAGTGCCGCCGCTGGCCTTTTCACCGAGGACATAATACGGACTGCCGTCTGTGGTAAAGGTTATCGTACCGTTTTTCACATCGGCTGAAAGCAGCGATAAACTGCCGTCGGATTTCAGAGAATAGACAACGGGGTTTTGCAGTGTTTTTTCCGGCTTCATTGATACCGATATACCGT
>JAEDMJ010000087.1 GCA_016303065.1 Clostridiales bacterium | reverse complement strand
GTCGGCAATTATCAGATGGACGGGTATACGGTCAAAAAACGCGAGGGCTTCATTTCCGTTTCCCGCCTCGAACACCTCGTAGCCGGCGCGGCGCAGATGTATGCCGAGAAGCCGGCGAAGTTCCTTATTGTCTTCAACTATCAGAATATTTGCCATAAAATGCACCAGATCAGCTTCGTTTTGATTAATATGCGCATTTGTTGTGAAAGAAAAAATGCTATACCGAAATAATTATATCAGAATTTCCGGATAAAAGCAAATATTTTCATCGGTTCCGGCGGATAACTTGGGGTAAAACGGATACGCGCCGGTACATTTGAAAAAGCGCGGTCTGAAAGCTTCCCTTTCCGGAAAAATCCCATTCTCCGTTTTCACAAAAAACAGTCCGTCCGTTTGGCCGGAAAAACGGACGGACCGACGCAATTTTTCTGCGCTTTCAGAGCGCGGAGAAAGAATTCAGTCTTTAAGCTTGAACGCGACTTTGAGCTCGTCGACCTCTTTATCGGAAATGTGCACGATATCTCCGAGATCGTGAGAGTTGATGATGGAATGCGCCGTGGCTTCAAGCACTTCAAGACGGTCAAAAGCCTTGAGGAGGGTTTCGCCGATCACGATGACGCAGTCGTTTTTGAACATTATCGCCGGACGGTTGGGGGCGAATTCTTTTGCACATTTCTCGGGAGCGGTGTATATTTCGTTGAAGGGGAGCTTGACGAGATCGCGCAGGAGGATATAGCTTTCCGGTATCGTTCTGGCGTCAAACTTGGCGTCCGTGACGGCGAAAGCCATACTGTGGACCGGGTGGGCAATGAGCACGGCGTTAATGTCCGGATTTGCCTCGTAGATAAGTTCGTGGATCCTGACGGCGCGGGAAGGCGTTTTGCCCTGCTCCTTCATGCCGCCCTTTATGCGCACGAGGTCATCTGCTTCAAGATATGCTCTGTCGTGTCCGAAGGGGGTGATGATAAAGCTTCCGTCGGAAAGCCGGACGGAGTATGTTCCGTGAGTGGCGGTAAAGAGCCCCTGACGGTAGGAGCGGCGGATGAGCGTTATCATGTCGCGGCGGGCGGCAAGCTCCTCGGGGGAGTGGGAGTGGGGAATAAAATCGTCAAGCTTCAGATGATATCTTGTCTCGGTGGTGTTGAAGGCTTCGGGCGGAAGCTTCTCAAGTCCGCCGAGTTTGCGGGCGTTGATTTCGAGATTTGCGGCGTAGTCGAGGGTCTCAAACATCATGAACGCGGAGAACATATCCTCGGCGCCGATGCAGACGCCGTGGTTTTCGAGAACAACGATGTTGACTCCGCTGTCAAATTCGCGGCCGATATTTTCGCCGAGTTCCTGGCTTCCCGGAAGCGCATAGGTCGCCATGGAGACTTTGCGGCAGGTCTTGCGGATGCTGGGCATAAGGTCAAGGTCGGGGAGCTTTCTTGCGATCGAAAATGCTACAAGTGCCGGCGGGTGGGCGTGAAGAACCGCGCGTATATCAGCCCTGCGTTTGTAAACGGAGGCGTGGAAGGGAAGCTCGGACGAGGGCTTGTGGGGACCGATGCAGCTTCCGTCGGGTTTAACGCAGATGATATCGCTGCGGGAGAGCGTGCCCTTGTCGATGCCGGCGGGTGTGATCCAGATATTGCCTTCGTCGTCGAGTATCGACAGATTTCCGCCGGAAGTCGTTGTAAGACCGCGGTCATAGATCCGCTGCATAAACATGACGAGCTGGTCGGCGGGGTGCAGGTATTTTATGTTCATTGTCGTGGTCCGCTTCTTTCTTTATTTTGCTTTCGGCGCTGATTCACCTGATAACTATATTTTAGTCCGGCGTAAATCCAAAGTCAATGACGCGTGCGACAAGACTTTTGAAAAAAACGGGCTATTTGTTGGTAGAGTTTTAAAGTTTTCGCCCTTTTGGAGCATAACCCCGACCGCGAAATTGCCGCATCGACTGTTTTGGGGGCAAAAGAGGGAAAACTGTTTGATGCAAACAGATTTGCACGGTCAAAAAAAGGAGCTTTTTGGAGGGGCATACCGCGGGACGGGACGGCGTGTTTTTTTAGATAAACAGTGAGTTTTTGGCGTGCGTTCCAAAAAATACAACATATAAAAATGAAAAAAGGGGAAAACATAATCGTGCAGCCCGGAAAAATATAAAAGGAGAACGGAAATGTCCAAGAGCAAGCTCACTGTTCCTGCCGCAAAGCAGGCGATGGAAAAGTTCAAGATGGAAGCCGCCAGCCAGGTCGGCGTCAATCTCAATCAGGGCTATAACGGTGATATCACTGCCCGTCAGGCCGGCTCTGTCGGCGGCCAGATGGTCAAGAAGATGATCGAGTCCTACGAAAACAATCTGAAGTAAATCCGTTTCAGAAAAAGACGAAAAGCGAAACGGCCGCCGGTGTTTCGGGCGGCCGTTTCGCATATTTTTCCGGAAAAAAATATGTGTTTCAAAAAAGTTTACAAAAAAATCGGAATAGTTACTTTTGACTATGGAAATAGAAGGAGGAATAGTGTATAATAGACTTACA
>JAEDMJ010000017.1 GCA_016303065.1 Clostridiales bacterium | reverse complement strand
CCATTTTAAGCTGCCGCGCCTCGTTCTGTTCCTCTGCCATTTTAAGCTGCCGCGCCTCGTTCTGTTCGATGTCGGAGCAGCGCACACAGAAAACCCGCATCTTTTTGTCTCCCTCGTTTCATCTGTCACAATTCTATCACAAATCCAAAAGTATGTAAATAGGGTACTTCTGAAATTTGAAATATTTCAAATTTTATGATATAATATATGTAAAACAGAAAGCAGAGGGAATTTTGATTCTGTGATCTGCCTTTGCCCCTTTCGCCGTTCGCCATTGCAGCCCCTTCTGTATTGGGATTTATCTGTCAGTATAACATACCAAGGGGAAATTGAAAAGGAAGAAAGGCGATGATATAATATGCCTAAAAGTTCATTATGGGGTGTAATGATGAGCAAAAAGTCCAAAAAGGATAACAGAAAACGCCGACCTCCGCTTTCATTATTGGACAAAAGCATCTATTTGACAGGACTGTTCTTGTCGTTTATCTTATCACTTCTATTTGCTTTTTGTTTTGAAGACATTACAGGCATAATTGCGTTTCAGGATTCCTCAGTTGTCGCATACAACAGCCACGCAAGTTTTCTCTTTGCTCTCCCTTTTCTTTTTTATGTTGAGATAAGCGCCTTAGTGTTTTGTATTGTATCATTAGAGGACAAAAAACCTGTTTTTGGCAATAGGAAGATTCAATATGGAGAAACACCATGGGCAAAAGATTGTTTTCCATTGTTTGATTCAAGGAGAAAAAAGATATACATCAAACCTTCTAAAAAGCGCTTTCATCGTCACATGATAATTTTGTGGTTTGTTGGCTTGCTTTTGTGTTCTTTGATTGCTCCCCTCGGCTTTTTCTGTCGTGATTGCCTGACTCATAATAACAGTATAGTTACTTATAATATGCTGAATCAGGAAGAACTCGCTCCATATACCCCGGAGGACTATTCTCACCTCAATATTCAAGCAAAATATGTATCGGGCTATCGGATGGCAGATTACTGGAAATATGAAATAACGATCAGGATGAAAGATGGAAAGTCGTTCACTTTTTCAAATAGGGATTTTAATTGGCGTGAACCGAATTGCCAGGAAAGATGTCTGAAGAAGATGCTTGATATAAAGACTTTCTTTACTCCTGATGCGATAACAATCAAAGAAAAACACAGTATTGATAAGGTTGCTGACTACTTAGGTATGAATGATGAACAAAAACAACTGCTTCAGGAATTGTTCAGTTAAAAACGCTTACAGGGAGCCAAACAGGCTCCCTGTCTGGTTATCCTTCCAAATGATCAATTTCTTTTCTCATTTCCCCGCCCCGGCAATCACCTAAAACGACTGCGCCGGAATCCTCCGGCTCCGCTTCTTATGTCCCCCTGAAACAAACGGAGTTTACTATCCGGGAGGGATAAAAACAGAGCAGCATATAAAAACCGGGTTTGCTCCGGCGTTCCCGCAAAATCAGGTCTTCCGGAGAAGATCGGATTGTTTTCAAATTGACATTCATGCATTTGTGTGATAAAATCAACGCAAAACAATAAAAAAACAAGGACTGATAAGAAAGTATGAGCAGCATGAACTTTCAAATCCATAACCCAATCGATCCCGGATGGTATGCCGATCCCGAGGCCCGTTTTTTCAACGGCAAATATGTGATCTATGCGACAAAGTCCCTCCCCTACGATCAGCAGACAAATCAGGTCTGCTTTACCTCCTCCGACCTCACCCACTGGCAGCGCCATGACGATATAATAGACATGTCCGGTTTCCCCTGGGCAACCCGCGCCATCTGGGCGCCGACCGCCGAGGAGAAAGACGGCAAATACTACTATGTCTTTGCCTCCAACGACATTCACGATGCGTCCGAACCCGGCGGACTTGAGATCGCAGTTTCCGACTGTCCCACCGGTCCATTCCGCGCGCTTTTGGACCGCCCGCTTGTAAACGACTTTCACAACGGCGCCCAGCCCATCGACGCACATCTTTTCAAGGACGATGACGGCAGCATTTATCTTCTCTTCGGCGGCTGGAAGCACTGCAATATTGCAAAGATGAATTCCGACATGACCGGCTTTGAAGCATTTGAAGACGGCGGCGTCTTCCGGGAGATAACTCCCCCGGACTATGTGGAAGGCCCCTGTATGTTCAAAAAGGACGGGAAGTATTACTTCCTCTGGTCGGCGGGAAGCTGGACGACCGGCACATACAGGGTCAACGCCGCCTTTGCGGATTCACCGTTCGGGCCTTTTGAAAATTACAGAGAGATTCTCTCCACAGGCGACAGCACCATTGCCAACGGCCCGGGGCACAACGGCTATCTCCACATTCCCCAGGAAGACCTCTGGCTCATCGTTTATCACCGTCACTCTCCGGAAGACCCCGACAGAAACGCCCGCTTTATGTGCATAGACGTTATGGACTTTGACCCGGACGGAAATATCCTCCCGGTAAAAATGACGCTTGACTGGGAATACAGCGGCAAAAAAGTAAAAATTCTCTGAAGCTGCTCCGCGCTTTTGAATAAACCGCTCCCCGGAGCAGGATTTCCCCCTTCAGGGCCGAATTCTGTTTCAACGCGCCAAAGCCGTCCGCCTTTCCCGCTTGACTTATTTCCGCACCGGGAATACAATAAGTTACAGAGCCAAATTGAATATGAGCGACACGATACAAGCAAAGTATACGCTGATACGATACGATATGGTGTGGACTGCAGGCGTCGCTTTTTGGGGCATATTGCAACTGCATATGCCCTTCTTTATTTGCCGCCCGAAAGTGTTGAACAGGACATTACGCCGGACCCGGCCAGCTCTCCGTCCCAGATCTCCATCGTGTTCTTCCGCGGCGGCGGCGCAGAAAGCTTCGTCCGGCCGCACAGGATATTCCCCGGGAAATGCGGGCGCAAAAAAAACAACAGATTATTTTTTCAGCCATGCAATAAAAGCGCCTTTTGCCGCATTATGTAAGTATCACAGGGGGATCCCTCATTTCCCGCCCCAAAAGGAAAACGCCTCTCATTTTGCCTCGGGTTGGAGCGGGGTCATGTTCTGCGTTTTTTTAATCAGCGGCGCTGATTTTCAGTCGCCGCTTTTTCCGTGCTTCCGGGAAAAAACTGCCTTAAATACAGTTCTGACAAAGGGCTGGATAAAGAACAGCTGGGTGAAATACGCGAACGGAAAATTAAAGCATACCAGTTTCAGCCATTCGGCAAGCAACGTGAAGAGATTAAATCCCCCCTGATAGTTGTAATATAGTATGGAGGCGATAAAACTCATGGCAGGGCACATAATTCCGACCGTGGCACAAATAATCGCCGTCTCAAAAATAACGGGGTGCGTTGTGTATGGATCAAAAACTTTTGACGCGAGCTTAAAAGAAAGGGGCGACCCCAAAAGAATTTCCAGAAGGAAGGCAAAGACGAATTCGATCAATACAACGCCCCATATGGGAATCGGACAGCCAAGCACCGGTACGCCTCCGAGCTTGTATATTGCCGCGAGAACATGGCTTTCTCCGGAAATTTCCATAAACATGCTGCCGTGAACCACATAAAGACTGAAGAAAACATAGGCGCGCACGGTAATCACCACTGTGATAAGGGCGAAAACCGTCCTTTGAAACTGATTTTTTGGCATAGCTGCAACAAACTCCTTTTTTTAAGACAAACAAAAAAGCACATGCAGCGCATGTGCCGTAAAAACGACGCATGCCGGCGCGGCTGTTCCGTAATCAGATTTACGCACAGAGTGCTGCATGTGTCGTCTGCCTGTTAAATTACAGATATTTTACATCACTTACCGCAAAAAATCAAACGTCCAATTACCACAAAATATTTCTTTTCGCCCCGCCGCTTTTTTGGCACATACGCCCGCGCCAGGCAGGCAGGCTTTGCGCGCGGGCGCATACCGGACCGCTCCCCCAGCGCCTTTTTGGGGATGTATGCGCGGGCTTCAGAATACGGTGCAGGTCCAAACGGCGTACATGGCCTGCGCGGTCTGATCCCGCGTTTTTCCAAAGCCACCGCCCCCGCAGGGAGATTTTCCCTGCGGGGGCGGTCATATTCAACCTGCGGTTGGATCCCGCGTTTTTCAAAACGGCAGGCAGCTTTTTCACCTGTTTTTTTCAGTTTGAATCTGTCAAAAGCTGATCTCACAGTAACGGCAGATATGGTATTCTCCTCGGTATTCTTCCCGCTCCGCAGCAGAGTTCTGCTTCATCCCGCACTTTTCCATTACGCGCCGGCTGGCCGTGTTTTCTTCAAAAAAAACTGCGGTCACTTTGCGGAATCCCATTTCCCGAAGCTCTCCGATGACCGCTCGCACAGCCTCCGTTGCGTACCCATGCCCCTGATAACCGGGATGAATTACGTATCCGATTTCAATTTCTTCGTCTTCGACCCCGCAGTCGTTGACAAAGCCGATGAGCCTCCCATCCAAATAGATCCCATATTCAAGGTGCGCCGTATCCTCTTCACGGCTGAAAGCAATCAGCTTTTTTGCCAGGGCCTCCGCCTGCTCCGGGGAGTCAAACTCCGGCACCATAAAAGTCTTCGCGATTTCGGGGTCTGTGAGCAGGGCGGAGAGGAAGGCCGCATCCTCCGAAGCGTACGGCTTTATGGTAAGCCTTTCTGTTTCAATCAACGCTTTTTTCCTAATCGGCAGCGCCATATGCAACTCCTCCGCAAATTCCGCTTTCTGTTCAAAACAGATTATATCCTGTCGTCCTGGAGTTTGCAAGCCCCAAAACAGCCCAAAAACCTCCGGAGAGTTTTGGGCTGTTTTTTCTCTCATACCGACACATGGAAAGTGCGGTCTATCACTTCCCGCTGCTGGGCTTTGGAAAGCCTGTGAAAATTCACGGCATATCCGGAAACCCTAATGGTAAGCTGAGGATATTTTTCCGGATGCTCATAAGCGTCAATGAGCGTTTCGCGTCTCATGACATTGACGTTGAGGTGCTGCGCTCCCTGGGCAAAATATCCGTCAAGGATCGAAACAAGGTTTGTCTTTCTCGCCTCCGGGCTCTGTCCCAATGCGTCCGGAGCAATGGAGAAGGTGTTGGAAACTCCGTCCTGGCACACGCCGCGGTAAGGGATCTTTGCCACAGAGTTAAGGGACGCAAGAGCCCCCGAAGAGTCGCGCCCGTGCATCGGGTTCGCCCCCGGCGCAAGCGGTTCGCCGGCGTTTCTGCCGTCCGGCGTGGTTCCGGTCTTTTTTCCGTACATTACGTTGCTGGTTATGGTAAGCACAGAAAGCGTGTGCACCGCTCCGCGGTACAGCCTGTGTTTTTTAAGCTCCGCGATAAACTCCTCAACAATATCCACCGCAATACCGTCCGCCCGGTCGTCGTCGTTGCCGTATTTCGGAAAGTCCCCTTCCGTTTCAAAATCCACGGCAATCCCCGCACTGTTCCGGATCGGGCGCACCCGGGCAAAGCGAATTGCCGAAAGACTGTCCGCCGCAACGGAAAGCCCTGCCGCGCCGAAGGCCATGAGACGTTCCGGATCCGTGTCGTGAAGCGCCATCTGGCTTGCCTCATATGCATACTTGTCGTGCATATAGTGGATGACATTGTTCGCCTTAACGTATATTCCCGCAACATATTCGAGAACCTTGCAGTAATTCCGCCAAACCCTGTCAAAATCCAGAACCTCATCCGCTATCGGTTCGATGCCCGGAACTATCGTCTCGCCGGAGAGCTCGTCCCGTCCGCCGTTTACGGCATACAGCAGGCTTTTCGCAAGGTTGCACCTTGCGCCGAAAAACTGCATCTGACGGCCGAGGCGCATTGCCGAAACACAGCAGGCAATAGCATAGTCGTCGCCGTAGATCGGACGCATGACGCTGTCGCTTTCATACTGAATCGCGTCGGTGTCCACGGAAATCCCCGCACAGTACCGTTTGAACTTTTCCGGAAGGTTTTCGTCCCAAAGCACGGTCAGATTCGGCTCCGGAGAAGCACCCAGGTTTCGCAGAGTGTGAAGATATCTGAACGAATTTTTTGTCACAAGGGGACGTCCGTCGAGCCCCATTCCTCCAATCGACTCTGTGACCCAGGTCGGATCTCCCCCGAAAAGCTCGTTGTAGTCCGGCGTTCTGAGATGGCGTACAAGGCGAAGCTTTATGATGAACTGATCGACGAGCTCCTGAGCTTCTTCTTCGCTGATGAGCCCCGCGTCAAGGTCGCGTTGGATATATATGTCAAGAAAAGTGGAGGTTCTTCCCAAAGAGGTCGCCGCGCCGTTGTTTTCCTTTATTCCGGCAAGGTACGCCATATAAAGCGACTGGACCGCTTCGGCGGCCGACTCTGCGGGGCGGCTTATGTCCACGCCATAGCTCTGCGCCATTTTCTCCATTTCTCCAAGGGCGCGGATCTGCATGGAGATCTCTTCTCTGAGCCGGATTGTGTTTTCGTCAAACTCACCGTCAAGGGCGTCGAGGGACTTTCTTTTTTCCCCGGCAAGACGCCTTGTTCCGTAAAGGGCGACTCTTCTGTAATCCCCGATAATTCTCCCGCGCCCGTATGCGTCGGGAAGCCCGGTCAAAAGTCCGGCGTGCCTGGCCGCCCGCACCGATGCAGGGTAGGCGTCAAAAACCCCCTGGTTGTGGGTCTTGCGGTATTCCGCAAAGTGGGAGCGAATGCTTTCGTTCAGGGTATATCCGTAAGCCCGGAGACTCTGTTCGGCCATTCGCATCCCCCCGTAGAGATTCACCATTCGCTTGAGGGGCGCGTCGGTTTGAAGTCCGACGACGACTTCGTTCTCCCGGTCAATATATCCCGGAGCAAAATTGCAGATTCCCGATATCCGCTCCGTATCAACGTCCAGAACGCCGCCGTTTTCGTGTTCCGCTTTCAAAAGCTCGACGCACTTTGCCCATACGCGCTTTGTTTTTTCCGTCGGACCGCAGAGGAAGCTCTCGCCGCCCTCATACGGAGTGTAATTCTTCTGAATAAAACCGCGGACGTCAATTTCCTTTTCCCAGTTTCCGCCGACAAATTTTCTTCTTTCCGCCATATCCTTTTACCTGCCGCTGAAATATTTGTTCCAAAGCTCCTGCGTCTTTTCCCCGGACATCTGCGGAATGTCCGCAAGCGCCGGAACAAGGCCAAGCTTTTTGTATTTGTGTTCTCCCGACTTGTGATACGGAAGGAGTTCAACCGCTTTCGCCGTCGGAATTTTTTCCGATATATAGGCTTTCAGCTCTTCCATATCCCGCTCCGAATCGTTGATCCCGGGTATCACCACGCGCCGGACGACCGCCGGTTTTCCCGATTTCGCCAGCGCCGCCATAAACCTCTCCGGCTCAGAGATGTCGCCTCCGCAAAGTCCGCGGTATTTTTCCGCCCCCGCCGCCTTAACATCCAAAAGCACAAGGTCCGCAAGGCCGAGTATTCTTTCGTAATCCCCCGCTCCGGCCCCCGCCGTGTCGATACAGGTGTGTATCCCCTCTTTTTTGCAAAGCGAAAGCATTTCGGCCAGAAACTCCGGCTGCAAAAGCGGCTCCCCTCCGGAAAAAGTGACGCCTCCGCCGCTTCTCTCAAAATACGGGCGAAAACGTACGATCTTTCTCATAAGCCCGTCCGGGCTCACCGTCTTTCCCGCATTCATATTCCAGCTTTCCGGATTGTGGCAGTAACGGCACCGGAGCGAACACCCCGAAAAAAACACAACGCTCCTTATCCCCGGCCCGTCCACAAGCCCCATCGATTCAAAGGCAAAGATCTTTCCCTCCACCATTTTCATCTCTCCCGAAAAAAGACAAAAAAATACGGCCGTCCGGACAAAACACTGCCCAGACGGTCGGCCAAATTTCAAGATCATACTCCACGTGGTAAATCCACTTCCGTCAGTCATATGACGTATATGATTATACCCTTTTCAGGGGCTTTTGTCAATTCTAACTTCCCCGCTCTTTTTACCGAAAAAATCGAAACTGCATTCATCCTGATTGTAATTCTTTCCGATATGTGATATAATTCTTCACACCGCAAAGACAAACAGGACAGGGGGAAAAGAGCAAATGACCCGGCGAAACGACATTCTTGAAGATCTGTTTTCCATGCGAGACGAGGAGTACCGCGCGTTTTTTTCCCGGCTCGTTCCGACCGTCCCCCCGGAAAACATAATCGGAATACGAACTCCCCTGCTTCGGAAATACGCCGAATCCGTCTCCGGCTCTCCCGCCGCGGAAAGCTTTCTCGCCCGCCTTCCCCACAGATACCTTGAAGAAAACAATCTCCACGCATTTCTGATCGAACGCATGGACGATTTTGACAAGGCCCTTGAGGCAGCGGAAGCCTTCCTGCCGCACATTGACAACTGGGGGACCTGCGACAGCTTTCGCCCCCGCGTGTTCAGAAAGCATCCGGACGAGCTGCTTTTGCACATAAGGCGCTGGATCGCCTCCGGAAAAACCTACACGGTCCGCTTCGGGCTCGAAATGCTGATGTGCTTCTATCTTGACGACGGGTTTTCTCCGGAATTTCCCAAAATCGCCGCAGAGCTTTCTCCGGGAGACTATTATATCGACATGATGGTCGCCTGGTATTTTGCCAGCGCGCTCTTCAAAAGATGGGACGACGTCATACCCTTTATCGAAGAACAAAGGCTTCCTCCGTGGACGCACAACAAGGCCATACAAAAAGCTCTCGAAAGCCGGCGAATAACCCCGGCGCAGAAGTCGTATCTCCGAACGCTGAAAACAGACGTGAAAAAGTGAGCCGTTCGCTCTTTCACGCCTGTTTTTTTCTCATATGGGGCGGGTCATATGCCGTACTTTATCTTTACCCTTTCAAGCTTCTCCCCGAAGGGCTTTGCCAAAAGCGCAAGAAACACCGCGTTCGACACGGCATAGAGCAGCGTATACGGCGCCGCCGAAACGATCGCCGAAAGATACAGTCCGGCGTAAAACCCGCCCCCGTACCAAACCACAGTCCAAACGTCCATGATCATCGAATAAACGACGCCCGCCGCCGCGCCGTAAGCGACGAGAAGCCATCTGCTCTTTTTCAGTCCCCCCGACAAAAAGCCTGCGGCAAGACCGATCATTCCCCACGCAAACATCTGAAACGGAGTCCAGGGGCCCTGACCGAAAAAAAAGTTTGATATCACCGCGGACAGCGCGCCGACGAGAAATCCGGCCTCGCCGCCGAGGTAAACGGCCGTTATAACCGTGATCGCGGTTATCGGCTTGAAAAGCGGAATAAACCTTCCGGCCACCGAAAGCGCGACCATCACCGCGACGATAACAAGCCGCCTTGTCCCGGTTTTTTTCTGCTCAAAGCCTGCCGCAAACAGCAAAAGCGCAAGCACCGTCACCGCAAGGGAAACAAAAGCATAGCGTTTTTCGTCAAACACAAACACTCCCAAAGCGATACAGCCGGGTATCAGGACGAACGGCACCGCGATTTTCAAAAACTTTCTCAAAGAAGCGTTTTTTATCACGATCATGCCTTCTTCCTCCCGTTCAGAAGGCAGAGCCTTTCCGCCTCATCCACCGTGACGGCGTTGTCGTAATATCCCCTGGTCATGCGGCTTGCCGCAGTCGTATAGAAGCTGTTTTCCGCAAAAAAGCTGTACGGCGCAGAAACCGACGTGATCTCTCCCCGGAAGAACATCGCGCATCTGTCGGCGCATTCCGCGGCGAACTCGACGTCGTGAGTGACGACGGCGACGGCGGCTCCGCCGGCGGCAAGGGTCTTCAGTATTCCGATGATTTTGGCCTTTGCGGCGGCGTCAAGTCCCTTTGTCGGCTCGTCCAAAAGCAAAAGCCGCGGTTTTGTTCCAAGAACCTTTGCCATCGCGGCAAGCTGCTGCTGTCCCCCCGAAAGGTCATAGGGATGCCTGTCCAAAAAAGCCTCCGTGGAAAAAGGCAGCTCCTCCGGCGTTATCCCGGCGTCCCGAAGCTCTTCCCTCACCGTGTTTTTCAGAAACACCGTCTGGACGTCCTGGGGAAGCATGGCAAGACAGCCGCAGTAAAGGCTTCTGCCCTGATATTTTCCGATTTTTTTCCCGAAAACGCGAATGCTTCCGGAGTAAGCCCTTTTCAGCCCCGCCGCACAGGCCAGCGCCGTCGATTTTCCGCTTCCGTTTCCGCCGAGGATACAGAATATCTCGCCTGCGTAAACCTCAAAGCTCAGACCCCTCAAGACGTCCGGAAGCTCGCGCCCGTACCGAAAGAAAACGTCCCGGAATTCAAGGGCTTTTTCTCCGCCCGCGGGCGTCTCATTCCGCTTGACCGCGCGGATGCGGTTTGAAAAGGTGTTCTCAATAAAAATTCTTCCGTCGCGGACCGTGAGCGGGCAGTTTTCTCCCGCGCCGAGCCTCATTCCCAGGCGCACCGCAGCCGGCATTCCGCCCGCCAGCGACTCATTGCCCGCAAGCGCCGAAAGCGCTTTTTTCGTTTCTCCGAAAGCGCAGACGCGTCCGTTCTCAAGGGCGAGAAGCCTGTTTGCCGCCGGAGCCGCGTCCTCGAGCCGGTGCTCCACAATGACCACCGTGAGCGAAAGCTCCCTGTTGAGCTTCGAGAGCGCCGCAATGAAATCTGCCGCGGCGATCGGGTCAAGCTGTGCCGTGGGCTCGTCCAGAATAAGAATCTCCGGCTGCATGACCATTACCGAAGCAAGGTTCAAAAGCTGCTTCTGTCCGCCGGAAAGCTCGGCAACGCTTTTGTCGAACCAGTCTTCGATCCCGAAATACGCCGCCATCTCCGCGACCCTTCGGCGTATCACGGCAGTCGGAACGCCGAGGTTCTCAAGGCCGAATGCCAGTTCGTGCCAAACCTTGTCCGTGACGATCTGCTGTTCCGGGCGCTGCATCACAAAACCGATCTTCTGCGCCGACTCCGGCAAACTCATGCCTTCGACAGGGCGTCCGCGGTAGAGAATTTCTCCGCAAAGCTCTCCGAGAGGTCTCAGCTCCCGTTTCAAAACGCGCATAAGCGTCGATTTTCCGCTTCCGGTCGCGCCGCATACAAGGAGAAAATCGCCTTTTTCAACAGAAAACGTCACGTCAGTAAGGGTCTGGGTTTCCGAACCCGGATAAGCAAAACTCAGATTTCTGACCGCAAGTATCTCCATTTTACCGCTTCTCCTCCCTTTATAATCACCGGCAAAAAGGCCAGCAGACCGTATGCCGCAGTTCCGGCCAAAAGCCTCCAGTCCGCATTCAGCGCGTCGGTATACGGGTAAAACGAAAACTCAAACGCTCCCGACGCCAGACAAAAGGCAAAGACGGCAAAAAGCGCAGCCGTCGTCCCGACCAGCAGATAATCGCGCCGGTGAAACCGATAGACCGAAAAAAAAGTCCGTTTTCCGCTTCCGTACCCTCTGGCTTCCATGCTGTCCGCCGTGACGATACCGTTTTCCAGGGTCCAGGTTACCATTACCGAAAACACTCTTATTCCCGATTTCAGCCTTTCGGGCACGCTGCCGTCCCCGGCAAGGCCGAGAGCTTTTTGGGCGTCGGAGGTTTTTTCCGCCTGAACCGCAAAAAGCGGGATATATCTAAGCGCCATGGAGATGATCAGCGCGATTTTCGGGGAAAAAGTCCCAAGCAGGTAAAGAAGCTTGTCGCTTGTCATTATTTTTGAAAAGGCTCTGAACCAGAAAATACCGCCGATTATCAGCGCCGACGAAGCAAGGCCGTACCAAAAAGCTTCGAGCGTCACCGGGTTATCGTTCAGCACAAACAGCACCGTCGCGCCGTTGTGGTTGAAAAGCGGATTTATAAACGCTCCGGCCAGTGCGAGAAACATAAAAAACAGATTGCTTTTCACGCTTTTCCACCCTCCGACCGAAAAAAAGAAGCCGACTCCCCCGGAAAGCATCAGCGCAGCCGTCAGCGGATGCAGAAAAAACATCGGAAGTATCGCCGCCGCGGCAAAATATATAAAAATCGATATCGGGTTATATCCGTCAAATTCCCGCACAGCCGCGCCTCCTTTCGTTTTCAGTCGATGTCCCGGCCCATTTCACAGCTGTAAATCCACTGTATCTTATCTCCGTCGGACGGAGCGTACTCCCCGCATCCGACCGACGGCGTCTCTCCGTTGACGCGGTAGATCCAGCCGGAAAGGTCTCCGAACTGCCGTTCATAGATAAACGCGATCCCGGATATGTAGTTTGTCCCGTCGCTTTCCATCTGTATCCCGTGGGCTCTCGCCGCAGCCACGGTGATGTCATACACGGTGTCGCCCTCGTAAAGCGTGAATTCCTCCGCAGCAAGCACAACGCCGCTATCCGGGATGTATTCCTCGCCGGTTTTTCCGGCAATCGTGTCGCACCTGATCTCAAGCGTCACCGTGCCGGCCGGTTCACCCCGCTCCTCGCCGGATCCGTAATAGCTTTCACGGCTTTGGATATCCGTAAAGAGCACGGCTGCGATGCAGATTCCCGCCGCAGCCACAATGAAAAGCGCGTTTTTTTTGGACTTTCCTCGGACAAAGACGGCTGTCACCGCCGCCGCGGCCGCCGCGCCGATCCCGGCGCAGACCCAGAATTTGTATCCCGGAACGAATCCTCTTTCCGGAGTGAGTTCTTCCCGTTCAAGGTCCAGGGAATAAAAGGCTTCTCCGCCGGAATAGAATCTCTTTGCCGCCACAAAAGCGCAAAGGCACTGGACAGTTGCCGTGCTGCTGTATGCGCCGCCTTCCGTGTGGGAAAAGCTGCCGTCCGGAAGACGGTACTTCAAAATTCCGTCCAGGACGCTGTTTCCGTTTTTCACAAAGCGGGCGTCCGCAAACGGGTCGATGCCAAGAGAAGCCAGTGCGACCGCGGCCTGGGCCGTGCTCTCGGCATTCGGTACGCCGAAGCTCTGAAAATCCCCTCCGGGAAGCTGAGCTTCCGAAAGCAGCGTCAGCGCCTTCTCCACCGCCTGCGTCACGGCGGCGTTTTTTTCGTTCAGACCGGCAAGGCTCTGGAGGACCATGGCGGTGACGTCGGCGTCCGACACCTTTCCCGTCACGGCCCAGCCCCCGTCGGAAAGCTGCATTCCGACGATCGTCTCTGCCACGGATTCCGGCGTGTGGACCTTGCTTTCACAGCCGTTTTTCAGAAGATGAAGCCCAAAGACAAGGCTCATGACGCCCTCTTTTCCGATCGTTTCATCGGCCGCGGAGGAAAGAAATTCGTCCGATCTTGCCCCGAGCGCCACGAGGCAAAGCGCAAGCTTTTGTTTCGTGACGGCGGAAATATTTTCATTTTCCCTGATATAAGCTTTCAAAGAGGAATAGTAAGCAGAAAAATCCAATTGCTCCCCGCTCTGCGCCAGAGCGATGACATACCACTCCGCGCTCTTTCCGGCCTCCGCCGCCAAGGTCTCCCCGGCATATTGCCGGAGGCTTCCGACTCCCGCGGACTTCATTTTGAACGCAGTGATACCGTCGATGAGCCCATCAAGCTCATCGACGGTATCGTTTCCGGCTTTAACGCAAGTGCTTCCGGCAAATGCCGATATCAAAACCAGAACAAGGCACAGTGCGGTTTTCCAAAAATTATTCTTCATTTCCTGCGCTTTGCGAACGCAAAGACCGCGGCAGCCACACAAACGACAACGGCTCCGACGGCGACCCACAGTATCCAGCCGTTGTTATTTTCTTTTCCGTCGTCTGCCGCGCCGTCCGAAACATCTCCGGAAGTTTCCCCGCCCTCAAGCTCAGCAATGCACACCGGGGGAACCAGAACCGAAGTTTCGCTTCTCGCGCTTATGACGACCGTCCCCTGTCCGGAAAGCTCCACAACGGCCTTTCCCTCGGCGTCCGTCACAACTCCGGTGTCCACACCGTCAATGGTGATGACGGCGCCCTCCACCGGCAGGGTGACCGGCGCCCAGTTCTCGTCATAGCCTGCGGCGGAGAGGCAGAGCTCAACGCTTTCACCGGCTTTTCCGGAAATCAAATTTTTGTCAAAGAAGCTGTAAGCGTCCGAAAAGGCCGTCGTGTCGGTGTAAACAAACGCCGCAATGCTGTCTCCGGCAGAAACAGCGTCCGTAAGAGAGAAAGCGGCGGCATTGTTGACATAGTACCCGTAACCGCTTCCGTTCTCAATGCCCCAAAGCTTCGTGATCGAAAGGCCGTATTCACCGGCGACGGAAGCGTAACCCGCCTCCGCGCCGCCGGGAAATTCGGCGTTGTGGGCAAGAATCAGCACGTCGTTGACCGTCATGGCTCCGTCGCCGTCGGCGTCGCTGAGAGCGACGGGCTTTCTTGCAAGCTCCAGCTTTCCGGACGAAATCGTCACATAAACAGTCGCGTCCTCACCGGCAAACGCCGGGACGCAGAGCGCGCACAGAACCAAAACGGCACAGAGCGCGCACAAAATCTTTTTTTTCATTTTTTCTCCTCTTTGTCTTTTTTAAATCTATACTCGCCGCTTTTTTTGCAGCCGGTATAACAAATTTTACTTTGGGAGACCTTCCCCGGAATTCCCGTTCTCCCGCCGTCTGATCCTGGCCCTCCGCCGCTTTTGCCTTCTGGCTTCGGCCAGGTCTTCCGCCCTGTCCTCTTTAAGCCCCGACGCCTCCAGAGCTCTGGGCCAGGGGCCGAGAAAGGCCTTCACGGCAACGACTTCTTCCTCCGAAAAGTCCGAACGCTTCGGAAAACGGTTTTCGCCTCTCTCCGAAAGCTCATTTGCCTTTTCTCTCAGAAGCCCAATACATTTTTCCCGGTCAAAATCCTTTTTCAAGAATCAAAACCTCCCTTTTACGCATTCAAAAAGCGCCTTTTGCTTCAAAAAGCAAAAAGCGCAACAGTTTTTGAATTTTCGCACGCAGACAAAAGGGTCACGACCGAAACCCCATGCGAAAATTTTAAACGGCTGCGCTTTTCAAATCGCCCAAAAGCTCCCGGTTTTTTGAATCAGACCGGCTGCCACGCACTCTGCGGCAAGTATTCCGACTTACGAAAGCATTGATCCGCCTCCGATCACGGTAATGGCAGTTGCGACGGAATTTCACCGAACTTCCCTCTGATCCCCGGTTCTGCGTCGACCGCCACCGGGAAACCGCAGCGCGTTTTTTCAGTTTTCATTTTTCCTCTCCGGTAAAGCCTCCCGGGGAACAGAGAAAGTATACCACCGAGCCGGACAAATGTCAACAGAAAAAGCGCCGCTTTTCTCCGGAAAGCGGCGCTCGCGCTCTGACTGGGGTAATCACTCCGAAACGGTATATTCCAGCATTTCGTAATGCAGCTTTGTACCCACGTCCGTCCCGGCCGGCAGAAGGGCCAGAGCGATGAACAGCTCTTCGCCGCTCGTTTTCTCCGTGAGTGTGGCATACTCTCCCTCGATTTTTGAAACGACGTAATCTTTCGGTTCCATAATACTCCTCCGTTTCCCGATAATCGGTTCAGCCTTCCGTCAGTCTTCCGTCCCCGCTTATGGGTATCAGCTCTCCGAGGTAAGTCGGAAGCGGCTTAAACAGGCACATTCCGAAATCTTTCACTCTCGCCGCATACTCTCTGACCTGGCGGTACAGCTCTCCCCGGTACTCCCGCGGGTCCGACGCAACTCCGACGGCGTCCAGCCCAAGACTTTTTGCAATGTAGAGCGCCCGGTAAAGGTGGTATTTCTGTGTCACAATCACGACTTTGTCCGCGCCGAAAACGACCTTCGCCCGGTAAAGGCTCTCGTATGTCGAAAAACCCGCATGGTCCTTGAAGATGTCCTCCTCCGGAACGCCCTTCTCCAAAGCCCGCTGTTTCATCGCGGCGACCTCGTCATACTCCTCCGTTCCGTGATCCCCGCTCATCAAAAGCTTTTTTCCCGCGCCGAGCCTGTAAAGTTCAACGCCCTCGTCAATGCGGTCCGAGAGCATGACCGTGGGCGTTCCGTCCGCCAGAACTCCGCAGCCCAGCACCAGCACGCAGTCGTACCCGAGCCCCACGGCCTCTTCTCTTGTCAGAATGTTCTTATTTGCCGAAATGCACACCCAGGCATTGCAGACGGCCGTCACCGCAAGACACGCCAGAGCGGCAAGCAGCGCCCACTTAAAAAATCGTTTTGAAGTTTTCATATATGTAAATACCGCATTATTTGACCTTTCAGATAGTATATAATATATTATAGCTTAAACATTTGCTTTTTCAACATATTTTTTTGTAAAGCAGGTGATTTTCACCGTGGCGAAGATATATGTCCACACGCCCCCGACGGCATACGCCGCCGCGCTTCGGTGCGGAGCGGAAATATGTCTTTCCGGCTGGCGCGCCGAAGAAGACGCGCTTTTCCGGCCGCAAAACCCCCGCCGCTGCCCGATGATATGCGTCGAAACGCTCTCCGCGCCCTCCGGACTTGCCGGCGCGCTTATCCGGGAGTGCCGCGAATGCCGCGCAGACAGCATTTTTCTCGACGCCGACGCGCCTTCCCCCGGACTTACCGCCGCAGCAGGCCAACTTATCTCCGCGGGGATCGGAGTTTTCTCTTCCGTCCGGACCGCGCCGGGCGGAGCAACCGTAAGCGAAGAAGAGGGCAACGCCGCGCTCATAACGCCGAGACGCCATATGACCGTGCTTTCAAAAAACGGACGCGCCCAGAAGCAGCCGCTCAGCGAGCGCGAACTCGGCGAGCTGATCGACGAATTTTCACCGGTTATCTCCGTTTCCGGAGAGCTCGGTTCAAAATATTTCACGGTCCGCCGCGGAAAAGAAACGCTCTTCGTCGTTTTCGACACGGCCGACACGCTCATGTCGCGAATAAGCTCGTCCGGTCACGAAACCGTCTTTCTGAAATGGTCCGTCCTAAGGGATTACTTCGGAGGAAGGCTTTAGGTTGCGGTTTTTTCCGCAAAAATTATTCCCCCAAGGCTCCTGTCAAAGCTTTTTCTTGCAATGGCCGCCGCCATATGCTATAATCAGAAAAAGGGCGTTACAGCTCCGTTCCCAACAAAAAAACACAGGGAGGAAACCCCATATGTTCACTCTTTCAACCAACGGCGGATGGTACGACGGCGATTATTACCAGAAATACTATGAAGCAAAGAAATACGGATTTAAGGCGCTTGAGATCCTCGGCTGGAAGAATATCGATCTTGACCGCGCCCGCGCCGTCATCGACGAAACCGGAATGCAGCAGTCCTGCATACTTTTCTCAAGTCAGAACCCCGAAATTGACAAAATCCTCTACATGGCAAGAGGCATCGTCTGGAGCGACACCCACGACGCATTTCTCAGATCCATTGAAGAGACTCTCGCGGCCGCGCTGAAGCTCAAATGCCCGAATATCTGCGTTACAACGGGAAACGAGCGCAGCGACGTATCGCGCTATGTCCAGCACACAAACATCGTGACCGCGCTTCGCCGCGCCGCCGAACTCGTGAAAGGTTCCGGCGTAAAGCTTGTTCTCGAACCGCTGAACGTGCTCGTCAACCACAAGGGCTACTATCTTGTCAACACATCCGAAGCGGCCGACATAATCGACGAAGTCTCCTCCCCCGACGTCAGGATCCTCTATGACGTATACCACCAGCAGATTTCCGAAGGAAACGTCATAGACACAATCAAAAACAACATATCCCGCATCGGACACATCCACGTCGGAGACGTTCCCGGACGCAATCAGCCCGGAACCGGCGAACTCAATTACAGGAATATTTTCAAAGCGATCGACGAAACCGGCTACGACGGCTTTGTCACCTTTGAATGCGGCCGCACCGTAAGCGCAGAACAGGTGAGCCGCGATATGCTCGAACTTTTGAACTGGTAAAAAAACTCCCCTTCCCCCGAAAGGACGAACCATGCAGACTGTCTATTGGAAATTTCCCGCAAAAAAGCGTTTCGGACTCCGCGCCGCGGTCGTCTCCGACCTCCACAACAGAAACCACAGCGCCGTGCTTGACGCCGTGGCTTCCGAAAAGCCGGATCTCATCCTTATCCCCGGAGACTTCATGTCCGCGCTCAATGACCTTGAAAAGCACTATGCCCCCTCAAACAGGCACTCAAACCTTGCGGGCTTTGAACTTTTGCGGCGTTTTTCCGAGCTTGCCCCGACGTTTTACTCTCTCGGAAACCACGAGAGCAGCGTCGACGACCAAAACCGCCGGCGTATCCGCCGGACCGGCGCCGTCCTTTTGGAAGACGATTTCGTCACTCACCGGGGTCTTTTGATCGGAGGGCTCAACTCCGTCATCGTTCCCGGCGACCACATCCACACCCCCGCTCCAAACCTCCGCTTTCTCCGCAGATTTGCCTCCATGGAGGGGACAAAACTGCTGCTCAGCCACCATCCGGAGGTTTACGACAAATACATCCGCCCGCTCAGAATCGACATCGTCGTTTCCGGACATGCCCACGGAGGCCAGTGGCGAATCGGCAATCAGGGTGTCTTCGCCCCCGGACAGGGGCTCTTTCCCAAATACACCTGCGGGATCTACGACAAACGCCTTGTCGTAAGCCCGGGGCTTTCCAACCACACCTGGGTCCCGCGGATTTTCGACCCGACGATGCTTGTGATCCTCTCTTTCTGACCGCGGAGCCGGCGTAAAAGCCCCCGCACTCGTTCTGAGTGCGGGGGCTTTGAACTTTCACATGAGACGCTTTTTACTTTTTCTCTTCTTCGCTTTTCAAAAGCTCCGGATGCTTGGAAAGGTATGAGCTTTCGAGCTTTTCGGGGCTTTTGAGATACTCGCGCATTCTCGCAAAAGCCTGCGCAAAATAGTGTCCGCTGCAAATTCTTTCGTCCATAACGACGCCCAGGGGAATGCACCTGTCAAAGGTCACTCCCTCGCGTGAACGGCGCGGAACCTCTTCCATGTTTCCCATGGTTATCGCAACGCTTGTCGTTCCGAACTCGTAAACATGGTGATAGATGTGATTGGTGCGGATGCTGGCAAGGTTTGAAATCAGAAGGCTCGCATGGAACGGGCTCGCCTTTATGACCGCCATCGGCAAAAGACCGATATTGTCAAGCCAGCGTATCAGCGCAACAAGCGCACGGACGATAAGACGGAATTTAAGCAGAAAACCCATCCACTTGTCAAGGGAATTCGCATTGTTGTCCCGGCGGTTTTCGGTGATATATGTGTTTATCTTGTTCTGAACGTCGAATATCGTGTCTTCCGGGTCAAAATATATCTTCGACATCGTGTCGCTGTCGTTTCCCGGGCGGAGCACGACCATTGAAACGGTTATGTCCTTGTGCTGGAAAATGCGTTTGTTTTTGACAAAACGGTTTATCGCCGGAAATTCGGCGATGACCTGAACATACGCCGCAATGATCAGAGCAAGGTGGCTTATCGGCGTTCCGTCCCTGCGCTTGCGGTTCATGTAATCCTTCATCGGCTCTTCGGGAAGGTCGAGAGTGATCATGTTCATTGCATCATAGCGTTTTGTAAGAAAATACGGGATAAGCGCGTACATCGGATCTACGTCTTTTACTCTGATTCCGTCTGCTCTCATTAAAGATGAACCTTTCTACCCCTTCAGGCAAAAAATACTTAAATTTTTTTATATATTGTTAACAGTATATCATTCTCCAGGGAATATGTCAACAGATTTTTCACAAAATCCCGAATTTTCGTTTTTTTGACGAAAGTTCTGTCAAAACGCAGCCCGCGGGACTTTTTTAAGCAGGCAGGGCAAAACAAACAAATATAATTCCGGTATTCCGGACTTTAGTTTATGCATTGAAAAGCTCCTCCCTCCCGGCAGGCCGCGAAAGTCTGCCGGGAAGGGGAATTCCGCTCAAAAGCGGCCTTTTGTTTTTTTTACGGGCGGTTTCCCTCTGTGGGAAACCTAAAAGACCGGCATTTCTTTCCGGCTCGAAAGCAAAGCCGCGTCAAATACTTCCGTCGGTCTCGTCGTCCCGGAACTGAAGACTGTAAAGCTGTTTATAAGTGCCGCCGAGCGCCATGAGCTCCCCGTGAGTTCCTTTTTCGATGATCCTTCCTTCCGAAATAACGGCGATCTCTTTCGCGCGCTTGATGGTCGAAAGCCTGTGGGCAACGACGATCGTCGTTCTTCCCCGGCAGAGCTCGTCAAGAGCCTGCTGAATCAGAATTTCCGTCGTGTTGTCAAGGGCCGAGGTCGCCTCGTCAAGAATGAGTATCGCCGGGTCTTTAAGGAAAACTCTCGCAATGGAGAGCCGCTGTTTCTGGCCTCCCGAAAGACGGACGCCCCGCTCTCCGATCTCCGTGTCGTATCCCTTTTCGAGGCTCATGACGTAATCGTGAATATTGGCGCGCTTTGCCGCCTCGATGACCTCCTCGTCCGTTGCGTCAAGCCTGCCGTAGAGAATATTGTCGCGGATGGAGCCGTTGAAAAGGAATACGTCCTGCTGGACGATGCCGATGTTCCGCCTGAGAGAGTCCAGCGTGATCTTTGAAATGTCCCTGCCGTCCACAAGTATCTTTCCCTCTCCAAGCTTGTAGAAGGCCGGAATAAGGTGGCAAATCGTCGTCTTGCCGCCGCCCGAGGGCCCGACAAGCGCGACGATTTCGCCCCGGTTGACTTTAAGGCTCACGTCGTCAAGAACTTCTCTGCCGTCGCCGTAGCTGAAAGTCACGTGGGAAAGCTCGATGTCCCCTCTCACATTGTTAAGGGGTTCGGCGTCGGGAGCGTCTTCTTCCGGCGCTTCGTCCATGATCTCGATAAACCTTCTGAACCCTGTGACGCCGTTCTGATACTGCTCAACGAAGGAGATGAGCGTGTTTACCGGGGATATGAGCATATTGACGGAGACGATGAACGTGGAATAGTCCGCAAAATTGATCCTCCCGCTGTAAAGGAAAAGACCGCCCGCGATAAGTATGATAACATTGAACACATCCGTCACGAAGGATGTGGAGGCGTGGAACCTGCCCATCGCATCGTACGACTTTCGGCTTGCATCGACGAACTGCCTGTTTCCGACCTCAAATTTTTCCAGTTCCTTTTCCGAATTGGTGAAAGCCTTGGTAACGCGGATACCGGTAATGCTTGACTCCGTCGCCGCGTTTATAACCGCCGTGCTCTTTCTCCGCTCGGTAAAGGCGTCGCGCATTTTCTTCCGCATTATGAGCGAAACCGCCGCCAAAAGCGGAACGCAGGCAAAGATGATAAGCGTCAGATACAGGTCAATGGTGCAGAGATAGACGAAAGACCCAACGATCATCACGGCGCAGATGAAAAGGTTTTCCGGCCCGTGGTGGGCAAGCTCGCTGACTTCAAAAAGGTCGCTTGTGAGCCGGGTCAGAATGCTTCCCGTCTCGTGGTTGTCAAAAAAAGTATAGGGAAGCTTTTCAAGATGGCTGAAAAGATCGCTCCTCATCTGAGCCTGCATTCTGACGCCGATGATGTGGCCGTAATACTGGACAAAATAGCGCAGGAGCATTCTTATCACGTAAAGCGCCAAAACAACGAGTCCGGCTAAGATGATCTCCCGGTAAAGCCTGTTCGGAATCAGGTCGTTGAGCATCCTGTTTGTAACAATCGGGTATACCATGCCGATCACCGATATCAAAAGCGACGCCAGCATGTCCAGCGCAAACATCAGTTTGTGCGGTTTATAGTATTTAATAAATCGTTTAAGCATTGTCGTTCCTTTCCGCTTTCGGGTTTCTTTCCGTTTTGCAGCCGACCGTTTTTGCCGCCTCGCATCCCACGCCCTTTTTTCTGCAGTTGTCCGGCTTCTCCCGGGTCAGGCCTGCGATCCCGTTCGCAAGCTCCAAAAGCCTGTCCTTGTCAAGCCGGTAATGCGTGTGATACCCAAGCTTTTCACTGTACACTATGCCGGCCTCTCTCAGTATCCGCAGATGCTGCGAAACCGCCGACGCGGAAATACCGAGAATGTATGCAAGGGCATTTACGCAGTAGGTCCCCTCGGACAAAAGCATAACGATTCGGCACCGGCTCGGTTCGCACAGAGCCTTCATCGCGTCGATATCCGTTTTCCTCTCCCCCTTTTACCTTTTTCATCCGTTCCCGTAATATTATACTCCGCAAATCATTTTTGTCAACGCTTAAATAAACAACCATATACTTAAATACTTTCGTGCCGCCTTAATTGTTTTTCCTGTTTTCTCCGATCGGCGTGCATTTCCTCCGGCCGGGATTCTGAAAAAAAGTAAAAAATAAAACGCGCTCCGCAGAGCAGCTGCTCTGCGGAGCGTTCGGTCAGTCAGGCTTTTCCGCGCTTTTAAGTTTTTTAAGCACACGCTCAAAATATTCCGGCCGCGGAGAGTCAAACTCCATGAATTTCCCGGTTATCGGATGCACAAAACCGATGTGAGCCGCGTGGAGGCACTGGCCCTCCAGCCACGGGAAAAAAGCGCCGTCCCTTTTTGCGCTTCCGTAGACATCGTCTCCGGCAAGCGGGTGGCCGAGACTTGACATATGCACGCGAATCTGATGCGTTCTTCCGGTTTCAAGCACAAAGCTCATGTGCGAATAGGCCGCATTTCCAATGCGGTACTGCCCAAGGGTTGCGTAATGCGTGATCGCGCGTCTTCCGCTGCGGTCTACCGCCATTTTCTTCCTGTCGGTTTTCGAGCGGCCGATCGGCCTGTCTACGGTTCCGGCTTCCGGAGCCGGTCTTCCGAAAACGACGCCCTCATACCGCCTTGAAAAGCTGTGTTTTTCAATCTGCGCGGCAAGACCGGCGTGCGCCGCGTCGTTTTTTGCAACGATCAGAAGGCCGCTTGTCATCTTGTCGATGCGGTGGACGATCCCCGGACGCATCACGCCGTTTATCCCCGAAAGGCTGGCGCCGCAATGCCACAGCAGCGCATTCACAAGCGTTCCGTTTTCGCTTCCGGGCGCTGGATGGACGACCATCCCCTTTGGCTTTTCAACCACGAGAAGATCACCGTCCTCGAAAACAATCTCAAGCGGGATGTCTTCGGCTTTCGCCTCCGGACTTTCAGGCTCCGGAAGCTCAAGGGAAACCCTGTCGCCCGTCCTGAGGGAAAAGCTTTTCGTTTTTTTCTCGCCGTTCACGCTTACGGCGCCGGAAGCGGCCAGCTCTCCCGCACGGCTGCGGCTCATATTTTCACAGGCGGAGGCCAGAAACACGTCGAGCCTTGCTCCGCCCCAGCCGTCGCCGCAGGTGAATTCAAGAATCGGCATCGCTTTCTCCGTCCGTTTCGGAGCCGGGAGTCCCGCGCCGGACTTCCCCGTCCGCCGCTTTCAAAAAGGTTTTCCCGGAAGCGCTGTTGGCCCCGAGGTAACACACGCAGCCCTTTTGGGGCAGGTTTTCGCGGAGAATCTCCCGGTCATGGAAAAACAGAATGTAAATTCCAAGAGCGATGCATCCGAGCGTCAAAAATATGTCCGCGATATTGAAAATCGGAAAGCGCACAAAAAGCGTCTCAAACATATCGACAACGTAGCCGAATCTTATCCGGTCGATGAAGTTTCCGATCGTCCCCCCGATACATGCGGCAAGGGAAATCACTCCGAACCAGCCCTTTATATACCCGCGCAGAAGCATATAAACGACGATCATAAGCACGGCAACTGTCAGAATAATGAAAAAGGACTGCTTGCCCTGAAACATCGACCACGCAGCGCCGTTATTTGTCGTATAGGTAAGGCGTATTACGCCGGGGATAAGGGTAATGCCCTCCGTCCCGGCAATGTTTTCGGTAACAAAGAGTTTAAGCCAATAGTCCGCCGCAACGATGAGCGCAGCCGTAATTGCCGACACAGCCAGCTTTGAAGCTGGCTGTGCAATGAATTCAGTGTTTCTTGACATCGTAATCCTTTCCGAAACGGAGCGTCGGCTGATCGTCGGCATCGGAAGCTTTCTGGTTGTCGGAAGGAGTGAATATCTCCGTACCGGTGTATTCATCCTCTTCCTCGTCTTCGTCATCCTCAAGGATCGCGTCGATATTGCGCTTCAGAGCGGAGAAAAATCCGCGTTTTTCTTTTTTGGGCTTTCCTTCGCCTTTTTTCTGAGCCCTGGCGGAGTCGTTTTCCACGGCGGCCCGGATCTCCTCCGGTTTCACGTCCGCAGCTTTGGCAGAGCTTTCCGCCGCGGTCTCCGGCTTTTTCTCCGCCGCCGCAGAGGCGGGGTTTATGCCGTTTTTCTTGAGAACAAGAGCCAGAGCGTCGTCATATGACAGGTGGGCTGACTCCTCGGGAGTCAGCGCTGCCGAGGAGGTCTCCTGTTCGCTGCTTTCCTCCCGGTCGGAGGCGGAATCGTTCGACTCGTCCCTGGAATCCTCGGGGGCGCTCCAGCCGACCGGAGCTTCCTCGGGAGCCTTTTCGCTCTTTTTCGCGTTTATGACGATGCCGACGGACTTTTCCGCGCCGCCCGTCATATTTATCCTGGCAAGGTCGTCGGGCATGAGCTTTGTCGGGCCCTCGTCGTTTTCCACGCCCGTCATGGAACGGAGAACGCTTCTTGCCGCATCTCGGTTCTGCCTCGTCTCCTCGTCCGTCGGTTCACGGTCTGCGGCGGGCTTTTCTTCCCCGTCTCCGCCGGATATCAAATCCGCAACCGTAAGTCCCGAAGCCCCGGTATTTCTTTCGGAGGGCTTCTTCTCATCCGCCTCCGCCGCGCAGGCGGCCTCCTCCGTTTCGGAGACCTTTGCCTTTATCTCATCGCAGCGTCTGGTGAGCTCTGCTTTAAGCTCCTCGATGCCTGCGGCAACGGCCGCCTTCATGTTTTCGGTTATCTGACGCTGCTCGCCGGCTCCCACAGCGGAAAGCCGTCCCTTCTCCGTGCCGAGGGCTTCAACCTGCTCCGAAAGGGAGGCATTTTCCTTTTCAAGGGCTTCGGCTTCGGCCACGGCCTTTTCGATTCTGAGGGCAAGCTCCTCCTTTTCGGACTTCATCTCCGCGATCTCGCTCTTCAGCTTCTCGCTCTCCGATCTCAGAGACTCGCACAGCCCGCTCAGTTCACCGTGTTCCTTTTCAAATGACTGATACTCCTGTATCTTGACGGCAAGCACGTGAAGCTTCTGGGTCAGAAGCTGTTTTTCGTTTTTCTGACTGGCGATGTATTTCTTTACTTCGTTTATAAAGCTGTCAACCTGGGCGCGGTCATATCCGCCCGTTTCTCTGAACTCAAATCCGCCGTTCTGAGCATTTGCTTCGCTCATTTTCAAATAACCCCCAAAATATAAATCAAAGTATGGCCGCTATAAGCTGAAGCGTCAGCAGCGTGGCCAAAAATGAAAGATCGAGAAAAAATCCCCGACCGATGCCGAGTTTGTCGAAAAGCATTCTGTACGGCATTAAAAACGGCTCAGTCAGCATATAAAAGAAATTGTACACTTTGGTTCCGTGTATCCCCGGAATCCAGGACAGTATCGCGCGGACGAACAAAAGCAGGGATATAAGTTCAATAAGCGAAAGCGCGATATAACGGATGTATGCGGTAATCATCAGAAATAAAGACCGTTGCTCTCAAGCTCGTCGATGATGTCGCCCATTATGCCGACATTGTAGGGAGTGATGAGGAAGGTGTTGTTTGCGACCTTCTGGATCTTTCCCTGGAACGCGTACGCGACGCCGCTCAGAAAGTCAAGAAGTCTCCGCGCGATCTCCTTGTTCGTCTGCTCAAGGTTGATGACGACGGTCTTCTTGTCCTTCAGATGGTCGGCAATCTCCCTTGCATTGTCAAAGGTCTCGGGCTTGACAAGGACGACCTGGAGCTGGGCTGTGGCGTTGATGTTCACGACTCTGTTGCTTGTTCTCGCGGAATACGGTTCCGAAGCATATGACTGCGGTGCCGCGGCGGCTCTCGTTCCGATGTCGCGGACAGGTGTTTCCTGTGTATATTCGTCGTAATTACCGGTATCGTCGTCGTAATCGTCGACTTCGGTAAACTTCTTGATTTTCTCAAAGAGTCCCATTTTTACTTCCCCCTAAAGCAAATAAATAGACATATATATTATCGCGAAAAAACGCTCCTTTGTCAAGTGGCAAAAGCCGGTATCAGGATGTTTTTTTGCAATCAGTAAACAACTTTTCCGTCGTAAAGGTCTTTTCCGCCGATAATTACGGCGTCGTTCAGAAAAAGCTTCGATCGGTCGTCGGTGCTGGCCTTCGCAAGATAATACCCCTCTCCGGAATAGATTATCTCAAGCGGCTTGTAAACGGCCTGGGTCCCCTCCAAAACGTAAACGCCTGTCACGCCGTTTTCAACGCGTATCGCCTCCGAAGGAACTTTAAAGCCCTCGTAAGACTCGCATATGACCGTGACCCGCTGTTCGCGCGATATGGAGATGTCGGTCAAGGGAAGGTCGCAGCGCATGATGATAAGCGCCTCGCTCCCGTCGATTGACAGCGTTTTGGAGCTCACCTCAAGCTCGTATTTGCCGCCGTGGATTATGACGTCAAACTCGTCTCCGACGGTGACAGCATCCGCGTGCTCCCTGTCCGTACAGAAAGAAAGATACCAGGTGTATCCGTAGAGCATCTTTCCGACGACCCGGTCCGTATCGACGGGAAGCGCTCCCACCGAAACGGCCGTCCGGTAATCCTCAAAGCTGAACCGAAACAGCTTGTCAGGAGTTATCTGCTGCTCCCATCCGTCGGCAAGCTTTGAAAAATACCCTGAGTTCTCGGCGTACAGATAAGTCTCTCCGGATATGCTCCGCTCAATGAGCTCAATTTCCGCCTCAAGTCCGTCCGCGGTCAGAGAAACGGAAAGCGAATCTCCGAGACAGAGCTTTCTGGCAAGGATCTTTTCCAAAAGCAAGTCGGTTCCGGCTTTTCCCGAAGCGTAAAGACCGCCCTGCCCCGAATCCGACGACATGGCTCTTGTCAGAGAACAAATCTCAGAATTCAGGTTTCGGAGCGAACTGCTTCCCGCTTCGGTCTTCTGGACGGAGCGGAACAGCTGCAAACGTTTTTTAAGCTCCGTGAGAGCAATATAATCGTCAAAACTTTTTTCATCGTCAAAGCAGACGGCAAAAGCCTCTCCTCCGCCGATTTTTTCCCCCGTGCCGGCAAAAAGATAGCAGCTCTGCCCCGGCTCTTTCAAAACGAGGGCTTCCCGGCGAAATATCATTGCGTCCGCGGTAAAGCCAACGTCCGCCGTAACCGGCTTCATATTCACGGTCTGTATCGTGCTTTTGTTCACGTCAACTGCAATATATGCAAGATATCCGATCACGGCGGCAAACACCGTGCTTATTGCCGCCGTAAGCACTCGGATCAGCGTTTTCGACATAACGTTTATTCAGCGGTTATGTCTATGTTCCTGTCGGGCACGATCGTGGAGATGGCGTGTTTATAAACCAGCCGCTGTCTTCCCTCCGTGTCGAGCACGACCGAATAGCTGTCAAAGGACTTCACTGTCCCCCGGAACTGGAAACCGTTCACAAGGAATATGGTAAGACCGATATGCTCTTTTCTTGCCACGTTGAGAAAATAGTCCTGAATATTCATCTGTTTCTGCATTCAAATTACCTCCCCGTTTTTTGCTTTATCATACTGCATATTTCTTCGGCACACAGCGCGTACTCGTCCGCATTTCTGTATGTCATCATTTTAATCCGTTTATCCGCGCGGAACCATGTGAGCTGGCGCTTTGCGTAATTTCTTGATCTTCTGCGTATCTTTTCCGCCGCGGATTCAAGGCTTTCCTCTCCCCGGATGACCGGAATGAGCTCCTTATATGCGATCGCCTGAAAACTTGTTTCCGAAAAGCCCGCCTTCATAAGGCGCTCCGTCTCCTCCAGAAGCCCCGCTTCAAGCATAACGCCGACACGCCTGTCAATTCTGGAATAGAGCAGCTCTCGGGGCGTCGGCTCAAGTCCGACCATGACCGCGTCGTAGACGTCCTTCGGCGGCTCCTGTTCGGCGTAAACGCCGGAAAGAGTTTTCCCCGTAAGCTCGATTATCTCCAAAGCCCTGACAACCCGCTTGACATTGTTGCAGTGTATCCTCGCGGCGCTTTCCGGGTCCGCCTTTTTGAGCCTGTCGTGAAGCGCCTCCGCCCCGTGCGTTTTCGCAAACTCCGCAAGCCTCTCCCGAAGCTCCGAATTTTCCGGGGACGGGGCAAAATTCTCATCCCTTATCACTGCGTTCACATACTGTCCGGTTCCTCCGACAATGAGCGGAAGCTTTCCCCGCGCAATAATGTCGTCACAGCAGCGCCTTGCCATTTCGGCGTATCTGACCACCGTCATGTTCTCCGTCGGCTCCGCCACATCCAGCATCCAGTGCCTGATGCCACGCATTTCTTTTTCCGTGGGCTTTGCCGTCCCGATGTCCATTCCCCGGTAAAGCTGCATGGAGTCGGCAGACACGATCTCACAGCCGCACCTTTCCGCAACGCGGATGGACATTTCGGTTTTTCCCGAAGCCGTCGGTCCCACGATGCAGACAACCGTGGGCAGATTTCTTTCCGTCCCGCTCATACGATCCTCGAAAAGCGTTTTTCAATCTCGGTTTTCGTCATGGAGATCATGACCGGACGCCCGTGGGGACAGGTGCGGACGGACGGATCGTTCAGGACCCGTTCGGCCAGCGCTTCAAGCTCTCTGATATCCGATTTGTCGCCGCTCCGCACAGCCGTCTTGCAGGCGATCATTTTCATTATCCTGTCCCGTTTTTCCGCCGCCGACCTGACGCCGCCGATACAGCCCAAAAGCTCTGTCAGCGCGTCCGAAATATCGCAGCCGACATATTCCTCCGGCACAGAACGCACCAAAAGACTTGCCCCGCCGAAGTCCTCGATCTCAAAACCGGCCTCGGAAGCCGAATCAAGGTTTTCAAGGATAAGCGCCTTGTCCGAAGCCTCCATGACCGCCACCGGCGGCTCGAGAAACACCTGCGCCGAAGGCTTTTCCGCCCCGGAACGCAGCTCGTTGTAGCGTATGCGCTCGTGGGCAGCGTGTTTGTCGATAAACAAAACCTCGTCGCCCCGCTCCGCAACTATGTAAACCCCGAAGATCTCTCCCGCGATGCGGAAGTTTTCCTCTTTCCGGATTTCAATTATATCACAGGGTTCCGATGAAATATTGTCGTTTTTGTGAACTTGTTTTTCTTCATCTATGAATTCCGGTTCTTTCAAAACCGTAAAAGCCGCGCTTTCACGCAGCAGCACTTCTTCCCCGCTCAATTCACCGTCCGGAGCGCCGCTCCGGGGAAGGGCCGCGTCCGCTCCGGCGTCCCGGCTTTTTTCCCCGGCCTCTTTTTTTGCAAAAACGGGCTCAAAAAACTTCGCCGGGGGAATACCGTTCCCTGACTTTGCCGCTTTTTCATCCCGCTCCGGCACGACCACGGCAACGGGCCGCGGAACAAAACGCCGGGGCTCAGCCGTCAAAGGCTTCTCCTCTGACGAAAAGGAAAACGAACCTCCGGGGACGTTCCGGACGGGTTCTTCGTTTTTTTCTTTTTCCGGAGCTTTTTCCCCGGGCGCGTCTTTTTCCGTCACGGAAAAAGACGCGGAAATTCCGTCCAGCCCGTTCAGCGCCGTTTTCACCCCGTAGTACACGGTTTCAAACACCCGCCGTTCCGCAGAAAATTTCACCTCGGTTTTCGTCGGATGCACGTTTACGTCAACGGCCTCCAGCGGCAGCGAAATATTCAGAAAACAGACCGGATACCGTCCGGAAACCATTCTCTGCCTGAACGCTTCCTCAACGGAGCTCTGAAGCATAAGGCTTTTTACCGGGCGCGTGTTCACGAAAAACACCTGAAGGGAACGGTTCTTTCTCGCCGCGTCGGGGCGCGTCACATATCCCGAAACGCTGCACTCGTCCAGCGTGTACTCCACCTTCAGAAGACCGGATGCAAACTCCCGTCCGTAAATACAGTATATCGCAGAAAACAGATCTCCGTCCCCCGGAGTTGAAAGCACGGTTTCCCCGTCGCGTATGAGCCGGAAAGAGATTTCGGGGTGCGCAAGGGCTGCCCGCGTGCAGACGTTCTGAACGGCGGCGGCTTCGCTTGAATCCTTTTTCAGAAACTTGTGTCTGGCCGGAGTGTTGTAAAACAGATCCCTGACGGCAATTGTCGTCCCCTTCGGGCAGCCTGCCTCCGTATTTTCCGTGACAGCTCCGCCCTCCACAGTAACGGCGCGCCCCGTCCCGTCGCCGACAGAGGTCAGCATTGTGGTTCTTGACACCGCCGCAATCGCCGCCAGAGCCTCTCCGCGGAAGCCCATTGTGCCGATCCCGAACAGGTCCTCCTCCTTTGATATCTTGCTGGTGGCGTATCTCTGGAAGGCGGTCTCCGCCTGGTCGGGTTCAATGCCGCAGCCGTCGTCCGTCACCCTCAGAAGCGATATGCCCCCGTTTTTGATTTCAACGGTAATGCGCTTTGCCCCGGCGTCTATCGAGTTTTCAACAAGCTCCTTTGCGGCGGAGGCCGGTCTTTCGACCACTTCTCCCGCTGCGATGAGATTCGCCATGTGCTTTGACAGCCGGTTAATCAACGGCATTTCCGTTTCCTCGCTTTCAGATTATGTCGCCCGCCTGAGTTGACAGGCGGTAAAGTATGTTCAGCGCTTCGATCGGAGATATGGTCTCCGGCTTCAAAGCCGCAAGCTCCGCCAAAAGTTCCGCACCCCTGTCCTGTGTGAGGCTCAGCTGTCCGTCCCCTCCGGAGACCTGAATTTCCGCTTTCTTTTCGGTCTTTTCGCCTTCCAGCTCTTTGAGCACGGTCTTCGCCCGGCTTATGACCTTCGGCGGAAGTCCCGCAAGCTTTCCGACCTCGATGCCAAAGCTGTCGTCCGCGCTCCCCCGGACGACCTTTCTCAAAAAGATCACATCGTCCCCCCGCTTTTTTGCGGTTATACGGTAGTTCCTGACCCCCTGGACTTCTCCCTCCAGAGCGGTGAGCTCGTGATAGTGCGTTGCGAACATCGTCTTCGCGCCGAGGGTCGATTTGTTTGCCGCAAACTCCACAACGGCTCTCGCAATCGCCATGCCGTCGAAGGTGGACGTGCCCCTCCCGATCTCGTCGAAGATTATGAGACTGTCCGGCGTGGCTTCCCGAAGTATCCGCGCCGTCTCGCTCATCTCGACCATGAACGTCGATCTTCCCGCAGAAAGCTCGTCCGACGAGCCGATGCGCGTGAATATCTTGTCCACGATCCCGACGGAGGCCGAGGACGCCGGAACAAAGGAACCGATCTGCGCCAAAATGACTATCTGCGCCACCTGACGCATATATGTGGATTTGCCCGCCATGTTGGGGCCGGTGATGATAGCAAGCCGGTTGTCGCCCTTGTCCAGAAGGGTATCGTTGGGAACGAAGACCGTATCGGAAACCATGGTCTCGACCACGGGATGCCTGCCGTTTTTGATGTCGATAACCCCGGAAAGGTTCACGTCCGGCCGCACGTAATTTTCTGCCGAAGCGGTCTCCGCCAGAGAGCAAAGCGCGTCCAGACGGCCTATCGCCGCGGCAGTGCGCATTATTTCCTCGGTCATGCCCCTTGCAAGATCCCTAAGCTCGCAGAAAAGACGGTATTCAATGTCCTTTATCTGTCCGTCGGCCTGCAGAATTCGGGATTCCAGCTCCTTGAGCTCCGGCGTGACGTATCTTTCGCAGTTGGAAACGGTCTGTTTTCTGACGTATTCCGGCGGAATATCTCCGGTATACTGCTTTGAGACCTCGATGTAATAGCCGAACACGCGGTTGTACCCGGTTCTCACGCCCTTGAACCCAAGCCGCTCCCGCTCCCTCGCCTCGATGGAGGCGACAATGCTCCGGCTGTTTTCCGAAAGATTTCTGAGCTCGTCCAGCTCGGCGCTGTACCCCGGAAGTATCATTCCGCCCTCTCTGACGGATATCGGAAGATGCTCGCCGTCAAGCGCCGACATGATTTTTTCGCGCAGCTCCGTCAGGTCTCCGATCTCGGAATCGATCTCTCTGAGCTCTTCCGTGCGCCGTCCGGAAAGCAGACTCTTTATTCCGGGTATGCGCTCCGCCGTCCGCGCCAGGTTCCAAAGCGTTCTTGCGTTGGCGCTTCCGTAGGCGATCTGGCCCATGAGGCGTTCAAGATCGAAAACGCCCGTCAGCGCTTCGGATATATTGCCTCTCAGCACCGCGTCGGAATGGAGTTCCGCAACGCCGTTCTGACGCCGGAGTATTTCCGGAAGGACCCTCAGCGGCTGTTCAAGCCAGTTTCTGAGAAGTCTTCCGCCCATGGAAGTGCGCGTGCGGTCAATGACCGAAAGGAGAGTTCCCTTTTTGGAGCGCGACATCATCGTCTCCGTAAGCTCAAGGGACTGCCGCGTGCGCACGGGAAGCTCGGTATATCTGCTGACCTTGTAATATTCAAGACTTCTGAGAATCGGAACGTCGTTCATCAGCGTCTCGCGGAGATAGAGTATCAGCATCGCCGCAGCATTCAGCGCCTCTTCCCTTTCGGGCGTCAGCGACTCTCCGACCTGTTCGGAGAGAACTGCGCCCGCCTCTTCGGCGGAGCACATTTTTTCCCGGACGGTGACAAAGGCGTTCCTCGTGTCGAGATAGCTCCGCACACGGCGGCACAGCCTCTCGTCCCCATACAGAACGGCCTCCGTAGGCTTTATGGAGGACAGCTCGTCGTTTACCGCCTCCGCAATGTCGTCGCCCGACACGTCGGTGGCCCGGAGAATTCCGGCAGATATGTCCGCATAGCATATTCCGGCCTTTGTCCCGGAGAAAAAGACCGCCGCAATATAGTTGCTGACGCTTCCCTCCAGCGCCTCGTCGCTGACGACCGTCCCCGGAGTGACCTTTCGGACGATCTCCCGCTTCACAAGCCCCTTCGCCTTTGCGGGGTCTTCCGTCTGCTCACAGACGGCAACCTTGAAGCCCATTTTGATAAGACGGTTTATGTACGACTCCGCGCTGTGATAAGGCACTCCGCACATCGGCGCCCGTTCTTCCTGTCCGCAGTCCCGCCCGGTCAGAGTGAGCCCCAAAAGCTTCGACGCCTTTTCCGCATCTTCAAAAAACATCTCGTAAAAATCGCCGAGACGGTAAAACAGAAATGCATCCCTGTTTTCGTCCTTTATCGCACGGTACTGCTCCATCATCGGCGTAAGCGGCGCGTCAGTCATAGAAAATTTATCCCTCCGGCATCAAATTCATGTGCGCTGCAGAATCACACAGTCTCTCCCGAAAGAGACCATGTGGTGTGCCCGTTAATCTTCACCCGGACAAAGCTTCCGATAAGGTCTTCGGAACCCTCAAACACAACGAGCCTTCCCCCGTCGGTTCTTGACGAAAGCCAGCCGTCGGGCTTGTTTTCCGCTTTTCCGTCCACCAGCACTCTCAGAGTTTTTCCCTCATATGCGGCGTGCTTTTCCGCCGAAATCGAGTTCTGAAGCTCCACAAGCCTGTCAAATCGGCGGTTTATCTCTTCCGCAGGCGTATCGTTGGGCATTTCCGCCGCGCGGGTGCCCTTTCTCGGAGAATATATAAAGGTGAAAAGAGCGTCAAAGCGGACTTTTTCCACCAGTTCAAGCGTCCGGACAAAATCCTCTTCCGTCTCCCCCGGAAAACCCACGATTACGTCGCTTGTCAAAACAATGTCCGGAATCCTCTCCCTTATCCCGCGGACAAGCTCAAGGTAGTGCTCCGGAGTGTACCCCCGGTTCATAAGCTTCAATATCCTTTCGCTGCCCGACTGGAACGGAAGATGCAGATGCGGCGCGACATGGCTGCAATCGCGCATGGCGTCAAAAAGCTCGTCCCCGGCGTCCTTGGGATGGCTGGTCATAAACCTTATCAGATAGTCTCCCGGAATGCTGTCAAGCCGTCTCAAAAGCTTCGGAAAGTCCGTTTCAAAGCTTTCACGGCTGTTTTTACCGTAGGAATTGACGTTCTGTCCCAAAAGAGTTATGTCGCGGTACCCCGCCCCGACCATCGAGCGGAACTGCTCCTCCACGCTTTCCGGCTTTCTCGAACGCTCGCGCCCTCTGACGTAAGGAACGATGCAGTAGCTGCAGAAATTGTCGCAGCCGTACATGACCGGGAGCCAGCCCTTTACGGCTCGGTTTCTGTGAAGGGGAAGCCCCTCCGCAATCACATCGCTGCCTCCGACGGCAAACTCCCGCTTTCCGTTCACGAGCACGCCGAACAAAAGCTCGGGAAATTTCCACAGACATCTGGAATCCGCAACGATCGACACATACGGGAAGCTCTTTTTTATCCTCTGGGCAACGTGTTCCTCCCCCGCCATACAGCCGGTGAGGGCGATCACAATCGACGGATCCCTCCGCTTGTATTTCAAAAGCGCTCCGATGTTTCCGAACACCCGCTGTTCCGCATGTTCCCTCACCGCGCAGGTGTTGAACACGATCAGCGAAGCCCCCTCGGGACCGTCGGCGATCCCGTATCCCATCTCAAGAGCCATTCCCCTGAGATTTTCGCTGTCGGCTTCGTTCTGCTGGCAGCCGTAGGTTTCCACATAGCACAGCTTTGTGCCCCCCGACGCCGCGTTAAAGTCGCGCACGCGCGCCATATACTCATACTGGCGGGAAATCTCTTCCCCTCCGAGCTCATTTCTGCTTATGTCCCTGTTTTCCAATGCAATGCCTCCCGGCAACCCGTTTCTTTTTTTCAGCTTTGCGTAATTATTCAGAATATATTATATCACATATTTTCCGATTTGACTACTGTGTATTTTTATGCTATCATATTGTCAACACTTTTTTCCGGAGGACTTTATGCCCAGGTACACAAAAAAACAACTCTATGTCAAGCGCGTCTTCCGGGAAATCCGGAGGCATTCCGACGACAAGTGGATCGACAATGAGATAGAAAAGGATCTGAACTCTCAGCTTGAAGGAAAAAGCGACGCGGAAATCAAAAGGGATATGCCTCCCCCAAGCCTTCTCGCCATAAGATACCGCCTCAAATACGCCGAATCCGCCTCCGCGCCCGACGGCTTCACGCCCCACAGCGTCAGAAGGCTTTTCAAAAACTTCCTTGCCCCCGCGCTTGAGCTTCTCGCGGCCTTCTGCGTCTTCCGGCTTTATCCCACCACCGAATACATCGCCTATGCGGTCTGCGCCCTTGCCGCCGTGGCGGCGGCGATTCAGCAGCACGTCTGCTTCTGCAAGCTCAGATACATAATAATCGCTCTGGCGGCTCCCCCCTTTCTTCTCATATGGTACCCCGCAAAGGCCGCGGCATCGGCCTCGGGCAGCGTACCCGAATTCTTTTCCCGGCTTTTTTCCGACGGCAACCGCTATGTTCTGATTCTCATTTTTTCGTTCATTTTCTTCTATTTTGTAACCGCCGCTTTTCTGCACGCCCGGGATTATACGGACTCTCCCGTAAAAGTTCTCGTCATGATCGGTTCCGTCGCCGCAGCAGCCGCGTCAGTCGTCGTTTTTGTGCTCTGCGCCCACCGCACAGAGCAGGAATTCGACCGGCTCGCCGCCGAAAGCTTTGCGGAGCTTGAAACCTCTTACGCGGAATTCCTCTCTTCCGGCAGCTCCGGCCAATTCATCTCCGCAGCGGAAAAAGCCGACGGAATACTCGCCCCCCATTATCACGCCTATGCAAAAATGAACGTCAGCTACAACGACGAATTTGCTAAAATGGCCCGGCTTCTCGCGCTCTGCGAGCAAAGCCGCAGCAGCGGCAGTTATCAGGCCCTCCTCGACGAGTACTACACAAGCTACGATGAATCCGACGAAAGCCGGACTCTTGACACTGAAACGATCGATCTCTCCGTTCTCCAGGCCCAATCCCGCTTTGAAAGCCGCCTTTCGGCCCTCTCTTCCGGCGGATGCTCCGAACTCTATGAGCTTTCCCAGACCGCCGGAGGGCTCTATTCCGAGATCTACGCGGTTATTGACGGCTGCTTTTCAAATTGGATCTTCTCCGCCGCCGAAGAAAACTAAAGCTCCAAAGACTTCCCCGGGCTTTTTCCCACGCGGATGCAGAAGCCGCGGAAATCTGTTTACAGGCAAGCACAATGCCCCCGGAAAATTCGCCCCGAGTTAAGGGCGGATCTTCCGGGGGCTTTGCGCCCGCGCATTTTCCGGGTCGGCAGCGGCGCGCTTTCGGCGCCCCCGGACGTCTTTTCCGGCGAAAAAAACTTCGCCGCGCGCAAAAAAAAAAGACCGCCGAAGATTTTTTCTCCGGCGGCCGAATTTTATTTGCTTTTTTTAAGATTATTTTCCGGCCATGCGGGCGACTTCTTCTGCAAAGTCGTCAGCCTTCTTCTCCATGCCCTCGCCGCACTCAAAGCGGACAAAGTCGAGAACCGAAATGCTTCCGCCGACTTCCTTTTCGACAAGCTTGCCGGCAGCACCAACGGACATGGTCATGTCAAGGATGTATGCCTGATCGACGCAGCAGACCTGCTCATAGAACTTGCCGAGTCTTCCGGCGACGATCTTTTCGGCGATCTTTTCGGGCTTGCCTTCGTTCATGACCTGAGCCTTGAGGATCTCCTTCTCGGCTTCGACTCTCTCGGCGGGAACGGCGTCGCGGTTGACAAACTCGGGGCTGTAAGCGGCAACGTTCATGCAGACATTCTTGCCGTAAGCAAGAACCGCTTCGTTGTTCTCAAGACCTTCGCTGACGGCAAGTCTGACGATAACGCCGATCTTTCCGGCCAGATGGTGGTTGTACATGATGGGAACAATGCCCTTTTCCGGAGCAAAGCGGACAAAGCGGCGGATCTTGATGTTCTCGCCGATGGTGAGGACCTTGTTCTGAACTTCGGCTCCGACGCTGATTCCGGCGGAGTACTCAAGCTCAAGAAGCGCATCCACATCGGCGGGGTTCTTTTCGGCAACGATCTTCGCCAGATCCTTGACAAAGGAACCGAAAACATTGTTCTTTGCGGCAAAGTCGGTCTCGCAGTTGACCTCGATGATAACGGCGGTGCCGTCCTCGGCGATAAACGGGCAGACAAGACCTTCGGCGGCAATTCTGCCGGCCTTCTTGGCGGCGACGGCAATGCCTCTCTCGCGGAGAATGACGATCGCCTTCTCCATATCTCCGTCGGCCTCGGTGAGCGCTTTCTTGCACTCCATCATGCCGACATTGGTCTTTTCTCTGAGTTCTTTTATAGCGGCAGCGCTAATGTTAGCCATTACTGTTTCCTCCTGTGTCGTCAATCAGATTAGTCCTCAGCGGACTCTTCGGCAGGCTCCTCGGCGGCGTCCTCGCCGTCTTCGCCCTGCTTGCCTTCGATGATGGCGTCGGCCATGGTCTGGCTGATGAGCTTGATGGCACGGATGGCGTCGTCGTTGCCGGGGATGACATAATCGACTTCGTCCGGATCACAGTTGGTGTCGACGATGGCGACGACCGGAATGCCAAGCTTGCGGGCTTCGGCAATGGCGATCTTTTCCTTGCGCGGGTCAACGACAAAAATCGCGCTGGGAAGACGCTTCATTTCCTTGATACCGCCAAGGTACTTTTCAAGCTTCTCGATATCGCCGCGGAGCTTGATGACTTCCTTCTTGGGAAGCATGTCGAAGGTTCCGTCGGCTTCCATCTTGTGGAGCTGCTCAAGTCTGACGATTCTCTGCTGAATGGTCTTGTAGTTGGTCATCATGCCGCCGAGCCAGCGGGCGTTGACATAGTACTGTCCGCAGCGCTCTGCCTCGGTCTTAATGGCGTCCTGGGCCTGCTTTTTGGTGCCGACAAAGAGAAGCGTTCCGCCGTTGGCGGCAAGCTCGCGGACGAACATATAAGCCTCGTCCAGCTTCTTAACGGTCTTCTGCAGGTCGATGATGTAGATGCCGTTGCGCTCGGTGAAGATGTACTTCGCCATCTTCGGGTTCCAGCGTCTGGTGTGATGTCCGAAATGGACGCCCGCCTCCAAGAGGCTCTTCATGGATACTACTGACATTTTATTCCTCCTGATTTTGTTGTTTCCGCCACGCGTGTCGTCCCGAAAACCGGACCGGAAAAACTATCGCTTTCCGGCACAGCCCGCTCTCCGGTAGCGCGTGTGAGTTTTACGGATAACCTTACATATTTTATCACAAGCGTCAAGGCTTTGCAAGTATTATTTTCGGAAAAACAAAGATATTTTTCCAATTGCTCCTCCGGCTCATGCAACCGAAAAGAAAACCTTCTCCCCCGCTTTTGCGAAAATCCGGATCATTCCGTTTTCCGTTCCGAGCGTTTTTCCTTCCCGGAGGACCTGCGCGTTTTTCTGTCCGTCCGGAAGCTCAACGGCAATTTCCCCGTCCCGGTCCGCCTCAAGAGCAAAGGAAACAAGGTTCCCGTCCTTCCAGGAAGCGTCAACCGTCACGCCGCCGCGGGCTCTGAAGCCGCGGAAGCTGCCGTTTCCAAGCTTTGCGGAAAGCGCGGGAAGAAGAACGATGCGCCCCTCGTGGCTCTGCATGAGCATTTCCGAAATTCCCGCGCCGCCGCCGAAGTTTCCGTCGATTTGGAAGGGAGGATGGTTGTCAAACAGGTTCGGAAGCGTCGAACGGGTGAAAAGCAGCCTGATGTTGTCGTACGTCGCTTCGCTGTCGTGGAGACGGGCGAAAAGGTTGATGAGCCACGCTCTGCTCCAGCCCGTGTGTCCGCCGCCCGCGGCAAGTCTCCTGTCCAGTGTAACGCGAATTGCGCGGTAGAACTCCGGAGTATCCCGGTTTATGCTCCATCCCGGATACAGGGCAAACGCGTGGGAGATATGTCTGTGTCCCGGCTCGTACTCTTCAAAATCCCACAGCCACTCCTGAAGCTGTCCGTAGCGCCCGATCTGAAGAGGCGGCATTTTTGAAAGCGCGGCCTCCGCCTCGGCCCGCTGCTCCGGGTTTATATTCAGAATTTTTTCCGCTTCGATGTAAAAGCCCAGAAGCCCCCCGATTATCTCGATGTCCATCGTCGGGGAAACGGTAAGCGTGATCGCTTTCTTCTCGCCGTCCACCTCAACATAATAGCTGTTCTCCGGTGAGGTCGCCGGACCGGAGAGAAGGCGTCCTTCCGAATCCTCGAACATATAGTCCAAAAAGAACCTCGCGCTTTCGGAGATGTACTCATAGGCTTCGCTTCTCAGAAACTCAGTATCGCCTGTATAGAGCCAGTGTTCCCACATATGGTAGGAAAGCCATGCGCTTCCCATGGGCCAGAAGCCGCAGAAGCCGTCGGCGACGGCGGTAAAGCCGTAAATGTCGCTGACATGGTGCGTGACCGTGCCGCGAACGTGATAGTTCGTCGCGGCGGTCTTTTTGCCGGACTCCAAAAGGCAGTTGTTCATATAGTCAAAGAGAGGCCGGGTGCATTCGGAGATGTTCGCCTCTTCAGCCTGCCAGTAGTTCATCTGGAGATTGATATTCGAGTGATAGTCGGAATTCCAGGGAG
>JAEDMJ010000052.1 GCA_016303065.1 Clostridiales bacterium | reverse complement strand
GGGCCAGTCCCGCGGCTCCGAGCCTTTTCACGTATTCCCCCTGGTCGGCCCAGGGGCTGTCGGTTCCGAAAAGCACTTTTCCGGCGCCGAAACTCCTGACAAGGTCCGCAAACTCCCCGGAGTCAAGCATTTCAACCGGTTCTCCGTTCCGGTGGCTGTGGGGAGCAAGCACAAAGGACGTGTCCACCATAAGCTTTTCCCCGGCAAGCTTTTGGGCCGCCTCTTTCCACATCTGCCATCCGCCCATGTGCGCAAGCACAAGGCGCTCCGGCCTGACGGCTCTTAGCACGTTCAGAACTCTGTCCGGAGTGCAGTGAACGGGGGGATCGATCCCGATGTCCGCGCCCGAATGGGTGACGACGGTGAGCCCCAGCTCCGAAGCGGCATATATGATATCCATAAATCTCCTGTCGTCAAAAAACACGCCCTGATAGTCGGGGTGTATTTTTATCCCCGGAACGCCGTTTTCACTGAGTCTGCGAAGCTCCGCTCTCCAGTCAGAAAAGTCCGGATGCATCGCCCCGAAAGAAAAAAGTCCCTTTCCCGAAAATTCCTCACGCAGTCTGATCGCGCCGTTGTTTATGGAAACGACCTGACGTTCCGCCGTGGCAACAGGCAAAACCACCGACACGTCAATTCCGGCGGCCTCCATTGACGCCAAAAGCCCCGAAGCAGTCCCGTCGGCACACGAATTGATATCCCCGAAGTTCTCAAGCTTTTTGACCGCCGCCGAGGCGATTTTGTCGGGGAAAGTGTGGGTATGAAAATCTATTATCATTGCTTTCCGTCCTTTGATTTTTTCTTTACCGCATCCCAGTAATTCTTTGTGGCCTGCTCGAACTTGTTCGTGCCGTATTTGTAATACACCGTTCCGGCAAGCTCGTCGGGCAGATACTGCTGCTCTACCCAGTGGTTTTCAAAGCTGTGCGGGTATTTGTATTCAATTCCCCTTCCGAGCTTTGACGCGCCCTTATAGTGCGCGTCTTTCAGGTGGGGCGGAATGTCCCCGGTTTTTCCCGCGGCGACGTCCGCCATGGCGCCCCATATCCCCTCGGCGGAGGAATTGGATTTCGGCGAAGTTGCCAAAAGCACCGCCGCCTCCCCCAGGGGAAGCTGAGCTTCCGGCAGCCCAAGCTGAAGCGCGGCGTCCACGCATGACTTCACGATCGTTATCGCCTGGGGATAGGCCATTCCCACGTCCTCCGCCGCCATAACCAAAAGCCTGCGGCAGGCTCCGGGAAGATCTCCGGCCGTCAAAAGCCGCGCCAGATAGTGAAGCGCCGCGTCAGGATCGCTTCCGCGGATGGATTTCTGAAGCGCCGACAAAATGTCGTAGTGCGCGTCTCCGTCGCGGTCATAGCGCATGGAAGAGCGCTGGGAAGCGGCCTCTGCCTCCTCGCGCGTGACGACATATGTCTTCGCGTCCGAAGGAACCGCCGCCGCCAAAAGCTCCACCGCGTTGACGGACTTCCGAACGTCGCCGCCGCACCCCGCGGCAATTATCTCCTCCGCCTCCGGGGAGACGGAAAAATCCATTTCCCGTTCTTTTCCAACCGTTTCCGCCGCACGGCGCAGAACCTTTCTTATCTCCGCGGTGCCCACAGGCTTAAATTCAAAGACCGTGGAACGGCTCAAAATCGCGTTGTAAACATAAAAATATGGGTTCTCCGTTGTGGAGGCGATCAGAACGATGCTTCCGTTCTCAATGAACTCGAGCAGGCTCTGCTGCTGTTTTTTGTTGAAATACTGTATCTCGTCAAGGTAGAGGAGAATCCCTTTTTCGGCGTTAAAACCGCCGACTTCGTCGCAGATGGCCTTTATATCCCCGATGGAACAGGTCGTCGCATTGAGACGGTAAAGGCTCCGGTTTGTCTTCCGGGCAATTATCCCGGCAACCGTCGTTTTGCCGACACCGGAGGGACCGTAAAAAATCATATTGGATATATTTCCGTTGTCTATCATGCGCCGCAGAAGCGAGCTTTGCGACAGCAGATGTTCCTGGCCGACAACGTCGGTCAGTTCCTTCGGTCTGAGTCTGTCTGCCAGGGGTTGGTACATGGCCGCCTCCGAAAAAAATAAAAAATAAATGAGCTGCGAAACGGAAACGCTTCACAGCTCATATTATAGCATATCAGGCTTTTTTCGTAAAGCGGGAATGGCGCCTTATGCGTAAAGAGGATGCTTTTCGCATATCTCGGCGACAGCGGCGCGGATATTGCCGGCCTCGGCGTCAAAATTCCGGGCGGCAAGAGCAATGAGCCCTGCGATCCTGCGGAAATCCTCCTCCTCAAGGCCGCGGCTCGTGGCGGCGGGAGAACCGAGACGCAGACCGCTTGTGACAAAGGGGCTCTGGGGATCGTCCGGAATGGTGTTTTTGTTGACGGTAATGTTGACCTCGTCCAGCTTGTGCTCAAGCTCCTTGCCGGTAATTCCGAAAGGCCGCAGGTCAACAAGCATGAGGTGGTTGTCCGTTCCTCCGGAGACAAGGTCAAAGCCCTGCTTCAAAAGCTCGTCCGCAAGGGCGGCGGCATTTTTGAGTATCTTCTGCTGATAGACTTTGAACTCAGGTCTCAGAGCCTCTCCCAGACAAACCGCCTTTGCGGCGATAATGTGCATGAGCGGGCCGCCCTGGGTTCCCGGGAAAATCGCCTTGTCGATCTGCTTGGCATACTCCTCGCGGCAGAGGATAAGACCGCCTCTGGGGCCGCGGAGGGTTTTATGCGTCGTCGTGGTGACAACGTCGGCATAGGGAACCGGGGACGGATGGAGCCCGGCCGCGACGAGCCCGGCAATATGAGCCATGTCCACCATGAAAACAGCGCCGACGGACTTTGCGATCTCGGCGAATCTTGCAAAGTCTATCACGCGGGGGTAGGCGCTCGCGCCGGCAAGGATAAGCTTGGGCTTGTGTTCGCGGGCAAGCGCTTCGACCTTGTCGTAGTCAATGCGATGGGTGACGCTGTCCACGCCGTAGGGCACAATATTGAAATACCTGCCCGAAATATTTACGGGACTTCCGTGGGAAAGATGTCCGCCGTTTGAAAGGTTCATGCTGAGAACCGTGTCGCCCGGCTGAAGGAAAGCAAAAAACGCGGCAAGGTTGGCGTTTGCGCCGCTGTGGGGCTGGACATTGGCGTGTTCCGCGCCGAAAAGCTCGCAGGCGCGTCTGCGAGCAAGCTCTTCCGCCACATCAACGCACTCACATCCGCCGTAATAGCGTTTTCCCGGATATCCTTCCGCATATTTATTGGTAAGCACAGTAGACGCCGCCGCCATAACGGCAGGGCTTACAAAGTTTTCTGAGGCAATAAGCTCAATATTGCGTCTCTGTCTTGCAAATTCCGACTCAACGGCATGACCAATCTCCGGATCTGCTTCAATGAGATATCTGATCACTTCATCAGGGCTGAACATATATCTTTCTCCGTTTCCGAATTATTACTGCGTATATTATATCTTTTTTCGTCAGCAGTTACAAGGGCTGACACTCAAATTCTGTCATTTCGACAAAGAACCCCGGATATCTGTACTTTTCCTGTTGATTGTGGTATAATGCTCTCCGCAGAGGAAGGGTCCCCCGTCCGCGGAGGAAGCTTTCCGTTTCACGAAAGGAAAACAAAGATATGGATACAAAGACCAGGGCAGGAGAGATCGTCGCCGGACTTAAAAAGGAATATCCCATTCCCGAATGCACCCTTGACTACACAAATGCGTGGCAGCTTCTTTTCAACGCGCGCCTCGCCGCCCAGTGCACCGACAAACGCGTCAACGAGGTTGCCGTCGGCCTGTACCGCCGTTTCCCGACGCTTGAGGATTTTGCCTCGGCGGACATTGCCGAACTCGAAGAGCTGATCCGTCCGACCGGATTTTTCCGCGTAAAATCCGCCGACCTGAAAAACGCGGCGATCATGCTTCTTTCCGAGTTCGGCGGAAAGGTTCCGGATAATCTTGACGACCTTCTGAAGCTTCCCGGAGTCGGCAGAAAAGTTGCAAACCTCATCCTCGGCGACGTATACAATGCTCCCGGGGCCGTCGTTGCCGACACGCACTGTATCCGGCTTTCAAACCGCCTGGGCCTTTGCGAAACAAAGGATCCCAAAAAGGTCGAATTTGCCCTCCGCGAGCTTATCGACCCGGCGGAGACGAACAATTTCTGCCACCGCCTCGTGCTCCACGGCCGCGCCGTCTGTCAGGCAAGACTGCCGCAGTGTGAAAAATGCTGCGTTGCGCACCTCTGCAAAACCGCCGGGATGAAGTAAAAGCGCTTCGCTGAACTCCTTTGAAAAAAGCGAAACGGCGTCCGCCGCAGCGCCTTTGCAAACGCAAAAAATTCTTTGCCCCGCTTGCCGCAGCAGGCGGGGTTTTTCTTTTTTGGAAAAAGCGCTGGCTTCCGGCCTTTTTTTCGCATGAATTTAAGCTCCGTGTCTGCATAAAAAGGCTTGTCCGGAGCTATTTCTCCGACTTTCGGATGCCGCCCCGGGGGTAAAGCGGCAATTTCACAAAATTTGAACGGATTTCTCTTTTTCTTTTCCAAAAATCCCCTTTTGCTTGACAATGAACCTTTGACTGTGCTATACTCAGACCATCCCCTGCCCGGGCCGAGATCTGCATATTTATGTAAAAATGCGCCCTACAAAAACGCCGTACTTTATCAACCGCAGACGAATGCGCTGCGGCGCTTATTTTTAAGGAGACACACTATGCCGATAACCGAGTTTCTCGAAAACAATGTCCGACTTTACGGAAACGAGATCTGCCTTACGGAAATCAACCCCGAACTCAAGGAAACCCGACGCCTTACCTGGCGCGAATACGAGCTTGTCGAACCCAGCAACACCAGCTATTACCGCCGCGAGATCACATGGAACGTGTTCAACGAAAAAGCCAACCGTTTTGCCAACGCGCTTCTCTCCCGCGGCATCGGGCGCGGCGACAAAGTCGCAATGCTTCTTATGAACTGCATCGAGTGGCTGCCCATATACTTCGGCATACTCAAGACCGGCGCCATAGTCGTCCCCCTGAACTACCGTTTTTCCTCCGAAGAGATCGACTATTGCCTCAAGCTTTCCGAATCCGACGCCCTCGTTTTCGGCCCGGAGTTTATCGGCCGCGTCGAAAAAATCGCCGAAAAGATAAGCCGCAACCGCCTTCTCATCTATGCCGGAGCCAACTGTCCGAGCTTTGCCGACAGCTATTCCGAAATGACCGCCGACTGCGAAAGCACATCGCCCGGCATTCCCCTCTCCGACGACGACAACGCAGCGATCTATTTTTCCTCAGGCTCCACCGGCTTTCCGAAGGCCATTCTTCACCGCCACCGCGCGCTTGTCCACGCCTGCTACGTTGAACAGGCCCACCACGGACAGACCCACGACGACGTTTTTCTCTGCATTCCGCCCCTTTACCACACCGGCGCGAAAATGCACTGGTTCGGAAGCTTTCTTACCGGAAGCCGCGCCGTCATCCTCAAGGGCACGAAGCCCGAGTTCATTCTTGACGCCGCCGCGCGCGAACGCTGCACGATCGTCTGGCTCCTCGTCCCCTGGGCACAGGATATTCTCGATGCATTTGACACCCACAGGCTTTCCCCGGACGACTATGACCTAAGCCGCTGGAGACTTATGCATATCGGCGCATCCCCCGTCCCCCAGAGCCTCATAAGGCACTGGAAGGAGTATTTTCCCAACCACGATTACGACACGAACTACGGGCTCAGCGAATCCATCGGCCCGGGCTGCGTGCATCTCGGCGTCGAGAACATTGACAAGATCCCCGCAATCGGAAAGGCCGGATATGGCTGGGAGACAAAGATCGTCAACGAAGACGGCGAAACGCTTCCCTGCGGAGAGATCGGCGAGCTCTGCGTGAAAGGCCCCGGCGTCATGGTGTGCTACTACAACGATCCCGAAGCGACGGCCAAATGCCTCCGCGACGGCTGGCTTTTCACGGGGGACATGGCGGAAGAAGACGCCGACGGTTTCATCTACCTTGTAGACCGAAAGAAGGACGTCATCATCACCGGCGGGGAAAACCTCTATCCCGTGCAGATCGAAAACTTCATCCGCGCCTGCCCCGCCGTAAGCGACGTTGCCGTCATCGGCCTTCCCGACAGACGCCTGGGCGAGATCGCCGCGGCCATCATCGAGGTCGTCCCGGGCATGACCTGCACCCAGGAAGACATTGACAATTTCTGTCTCGGCCTTCCCCGGTACAAGCGTCCCCGCAGGATCATATTCGACAAGGTTCCGCGCAACGCAACGGGAAAGATCGAAAAGCCCGCCCTGAGAGAAAAATACGTCGGAGAAAGCCTTGTGGACAGCCAGAACAAGTCGTGACCGTCCCAGGCTTCCTACGGAAAGAAAGGAATAATGTCCATGACCCGCACCTTCCCGGCATCCCGCTGGCTTCGGCTCCTTCTGGGAGTTATAACGCTGCTCTTTTCCGGAATTATTTACTCATGGTCGCTGATCAAGTCGCCCTTTGAGGAATTTGGCTGGAGCGATTCCGCACTCACCCTGAACTACACGTTTACAATGTGTTTTTTCTGCATCGGCGGTTTTCTTTCCGGCCTTCTCTCCAAAAAGCTCTCCATGCGCTGCCGGATGATTACCGCGGCGGTCCTCGTCGCCCTGGGCTTCGGACTTGTCTCATGCGCCGGCGCAAAAAGCCCGATTCTTTTATACGTCGGGTACGGTTTCATGACCGGCACGGGCATCGGAATCGTTTACAATGTTGTGATCTCCGGCACAAACGCCTGGTTTCCCGACAAAAAGGGGCTTTCTTCCGGAGCGCTTATGATGGGCTTCGGGTTTTCAACGCTGACTCTCGGAAATCTTCTTGCCGCGCTTTTTGAGATTGAATTTTTCGGATGGCGGCGCACATACCTCTTCTACGGTCTGATCCTTGCGCTCATTTTTCTCGTCCAGGCCTTCGTTCTCAAAGCGCCGCCGTTTGCGCCGTCTTCCCAAAAGGCGGGAGATTCAGCCGACGTGACCGCCGGACAAATGCTACGGAAGCCTTCCTTCTGGAAGCTGTTTGTCTTCTTTGCGCTTTTTGCGTCCGTGGGAAGCACTGCAATCTCCGGAGCAAAGGGACAGTTTGCGGACCTCGGAGCGGGAGAGAGCGCTGCTCTTTGCGCGGGAATTCTCACCGTCTGCAACGGGTTGGGACGAATCGTTTCCGGCGCGTTTTTCGACAGATTCGGTCTCCGGCGCACGCAGTACCTGACGAGCATCGTTGTCATCGCAGCAACCGTTCTGACTTTTGCCGGATACGCGGCGGAGCTCACCGTTCCCGGCTGCATCGGACTCTGTCTCTGCGGCTTTTCCTACGGCTTCTCCCCCACCACCTCGGCGGCGTTTGCGGCCGAATTCTTCGGGACAAAAAATTTCCCCCTCAATTTCAGCATTCTGAATCTTGTTCTGATCCCCGCGTCATTCGTTCCGACAGCGCTGAGCGGTTTTTCCAACACGGTAACCTTCGCCGTGCTTGCAGTGTTTTCCGTCGTCGGGCTCGGCCTCAATCTCACAATTCGCAAAGCCTGAAAAGGCTGTTGACAAAAAAAGCGCCAGGGAGTATAATATCAAAAAAATCGGGGTGCCGGGCGCAGGCCCGGCTGAGACGGTTTTCTTTTGTGCAAAACCGAACCCTTGACCTGATCCGGATAATGCCGGCGTAGGAAACAAAAGCTTCACAAAATTCCCGCGGGATCAGGAAAACTCCGATCCCGTGTGTTTTTTTTCAAAACCGCAGAAAAAAGAAAGGATAGCAAAAAAATGACAAAACGAATTCATCTCCGCTGCCTCTGTGAAGGAGCGATCATGCTCGCACTGGCCCAAATCCTCGGTTATATCCGCTTTTACCGAATGCCCTACGGCGGATCAATAACCATCGCCATGGTGCCGCTCATCTTTTTCGCGCTGCGCTGGGGGCTTAGACGCGGACTCATCGTCAGCTTTCTCTACGGCATCCTCCAGCTTCTGCTTGACTCGGCATACGCCTACACCTGGCAGTCGATGCTGCTTGACTACATCGCGGCCTATACGGTCCTCGGCCTTGCCGGACTTTTCAAGGGCAAAAAGCTCGGCTTCCTCCCCGGAACCGTTCTCGGCGTCGGAGTAAGATATATCTCCCTTGTGCTCAGCGGCGTTTTTGTCTGGGCCGAATATATGCCCGAAACCTTTCTCGGAATTGAAATGACCTCTCCCTGGATCTATTCTCTGATCTACAACGGCATTTACATGGGTCTCTGCCTTGTTCTCTGCCTCATCGTTCTCGGCGCAATGTACGTTCCCCTCAAAAAATATATGTTTGCCCGGGACATCTTTCCCGAATAAATCCAAATAAACGGTATTTTTCAAAAGCACTGCAAACAGGCTCCCGGCCGCCTGTTTGCAGTGCTTAAAAATACACTTCCGGTTTATGCCGGTTCCCCCGCAGCAATGAGTAAAAAAATTTTTGTAAAACAATTTTTACCTATTGACAATTATTCTCATTTAGTATATAATATTAACACAATCTCATGGGAGGAACCACAATGGCTAACAGGCACACTATTCAGCGGGACATCGTTTTTGACGCGGTCAACACGCTGAAGACTCACCCGACAGCGGAAGAGATCTATATGCATATCCATGCAGCTCATCCGACCGTCAGCCGTGCTACGGTGTACCGTAACCTTGCTTACCTCGCCGATTCAGGACAGGTTCTGCACGTCGAGCTGCCCAATGCCGCCGATATATACGATTACAAAACCGCCCCGCACTACCACATAAGATGCGTTGAATGCGGCCGCGTGTTCGACATCGATTTTTCGTATATTGACGAAATCGAGAAGCTGATACCCAGTTCCGGCGGATTCAGAATTCTGTCTCACGATATCATTTTTACAGGTGTTTGTCCCCGATGCGATCGGTAAATAAAGCAAAAACAAAACATTAAAGAGCAAAAGGAGAACAAGAAAATGAAGTATGTTTGCAGTGTTTGCGGCTATGTCCACGAAGGCGATTCCGCTCCCGAAAAATGCCCCCAGTGCAAGGCTCCTGCCTCCAAGTTTGTCGCGCAGTCCTCTGAAATGAATTGGGCCGCAGAGCACGTCGTCGGCGTCGCTGCCGGTGTTTCCGAAGATATCCTCGCCGATCTCCGCGCCAACTTCAACGGCGAATGCACCGAAGTCGGTATGTACCTTGCCATGGCCCGTGTCGCCCACCGCGAGGGTTATCCTGAAATCGGTCTCTACTGGGAAAAGGCCGCCTATGAGGAAGCCGAGCATGCCGCAAAATTTGCCGAGCTGCTGGGCGAAGTTGTGACCCCCTCCACCAAGACGAACCTCGAGATGCGCGTTGAAGCCGAGAACGGCGCAACAGCCGGCAAGACCGACCTTGCAAAGCGCGCCAAGGCAGCCGGTCTTGACGCCATCCACGACACCGTCCATGAGATGGCCCGCGACGAAGCCCGTCACGGCAAGGCCTTCAAGGGTCTGCTTGAAAGATATTTCAAGTAAACCCCAGCCGAATCAAAGCCCAGCGTAAGCGGGTTTGATTCGGAGAGGACGAGCAGCGGCATGAATGAGCTTTCGTGCTTGCGCGGAAGCGAATGATATGAAGCTTGCGAGGACGAAAGGGCTTGCTGGATCGTTACTTCGGCAAATAAAAAAAACTAAAATCAAGACTTTTCACGAGAGGGAATGGCTGCTGCCGTTCCCTCTCTTTTCTTGCCTGTGTCTTTTGATGTGTCCTGCTGCCGTTTTTGGAAGTCCAAAAGTAGGGAAAATGTGTTTTGCGAAAACGTGTCCTTAATTTAGTTGTTTTCGGTCATACTGACGAGCTTGTAAAAGCTCGTTCTTTTTGTGCCTGTCTGCTCCATAGCGGTCTTTGCTGTGATTTCTCCCGCTTTCCAAGAGGTATAAACGCTGTCCCAATTCTCAGGGAATACAAGGGCGGGTCTGCCTAACTTCTTGCCGTCTGCTTCGCTGCTTCAATGCCCTCAGCCTGTCTTTTGCGAATGTTCTCGCGCTCCTGCTCTGCGATAGTTCCCAAGACTTCAATCAGAATGTTGTTTACCATTTCAAACACCCATTCCTGTCCCTCGGGCAAGTCCATCATTGTTGTAGGCAAATCAATAACTTTCAGCCGAATGCCGTTCTCTTTGAAGTATTGCAGTTCGTTGTGAATGTCTGTTTTGCTGCGGCTCAATCTGTCAAGAGATTTTGCAACAAGCGTATCGCCACGGCGGAGCATTGCGTTTTTAAGTGCTTGATAACCTTTTCTGTCTAAATCCTTGCCGCTTTCCTTGTCTGTGATGATGTCTCGGTCTGTTGCGCCAAGAGCATAGAAAGCGGATAGCTGTCTGTCTAAATTCTGTTCCTTGCTTGATACTCGTGCGTAGTAGTAAGTGCGGCTGTTCATTTTCGCGCCCTCCTTTGTTTATCTGTTCGTATTCCACCATAAGTGTTCGTAAATGTCAAGTAGTTTACGAATATATTTGTAAAATAGTTTTTGTGCGCTTTTTGTATGTTTGTAAAGGTATACTCTTGCGAACACCAAAAGAGGGAAAAGAAAGGAGCGGACTTGCGCCCGCTCCTAATTTTTTATTCAAAGTAATCTTTCCAGTCATCACTGTTGCTTTCAATAACTTTCGCTTCGTAATCGACATACCACGTGCCTTCAAAAGAACTACTAGAGACATTTATTGAAGCATTTGGAAGATACGCACTCTGTCGGTCATATACATTTAAAACTTCGTCAATAACTTCGTCCGAATAATCGACGAAATATATATAGCCTTTAATTCTTGTGCATTCATATTCATCCAAATTAAAGGGCTCAAATCGAACAGCGTAAATATCTTCCACGATATTGGAAGCGAGCGCTGCGCCAAATGTAATAATCTCTCCAGTCTGCTTATGCTTTAGTTCAATGGTCGCACTTAAGCAATGATATTTTTCTGTTCCGTAACCCAGCCGATATACGGTAACCATTTCCTCCTTCGTAATCTCGCCAAACGCATCTTTTTCGACCATTTTTATATCGTAATTGTATTCCTTAATATAATCTTTCCAGTTATCAACGGTCAGTTCGATACGAGTGATATGCTTATCAACCGAATTCAAGTTTAAGGCGGGAGTCCCATCAAATCCAGATACAACTTCCTTTCCGCCGCCGCAAGCAACGAGAGAAAGACACATAACTGCCGCCAAAAGCAGCGCAAGTATTTTCTTCATTGTCTTATTCCTCCGTTAAATAAAAAATGTACGACCCGCGCCGCATAAGCGCAAATTCGCACAAACAATTATATATATAGAGAGAGAGAAAGTCAATAGTTTTGCCGTGTCAGGATGAAAAAGTATCGTTCCTAATCAAGGCAAAGCTAAATGGCTTGCCGCCTGCTCTTCACAGACTACAAGCCCTTTCGGCTGCCTGAACAATTTTTACTTCAAAATATTGTCTAACTTTTTGGGGTCACTTCATTGTCCCCGCCTGTTTTTTGTGCTATAATAGCAAAAAAGGCGGGAAATAAATGGTCATTTGCAGATGCGGGTGTGAATTTGAAAATTCCCGATTTGATTCCCATGTCATGTGCCCGAATTGCAAACGCATATATCCAAATATTGCACCTGACATGTATCACCCAATATCGGAAGAGGAGCGCTGCTGGCAATGTGAAAAGTGCGGTGAGCCGAACGAAAACAGCTGCGCAGGCGCGCCCAGAAGTACTTGCGCCAAATGCGGAGCAAACCGCCCTGGCGACCCAGAAGACTGGTACAAAATCTGACGGATTTGCGGCGGGACCCATCACGCCAGGGACATTCGTCCTTTCTTTCATGGGCCGCAAGACCGCGAATCTGCAGTAACAGGAGGAAATCATGATACAGGGGATCTCATATCTGAGTCCATTGCTGGATGAAATGGCCCGGCACTGGCCGAACAACCGCACGATTAACATTGTATGCCATGGACATAGTGTGCCCGCCGGCTATTTTGCGACGCCATATGTAAACACGTTTGACGCCTACCCCCATCTGCTGCACAAAATGATAAAAGAACGGTTTCCCTTTGCGGTAACAAACGTAATAGTAACAGCCATCGGCGGCGAAAATTCCGCAGGAGGAGCAGAACGCTTTGAAAGAGACGTTCTGCCGCACAGGCCGGATGTACTCACCATTGATTACAGCCTGAACGACCGCGGCATCGGTTTGGATAGGGCCCGCAGCGCATGGGAAAGCATGATCCAAAGCGCTTTAAGCCGGAACATCAAGGTGATCCTGTGTACCCCCACCTGGGACAACACCTATTATGAGCAGAATGAAGCATGGCAGCAGCTTGTACAGCATGCCGGTCAGGTGCGGGCTCTCGCCGACCGGTATGAAATAGCCCTGGCTGACAACTTCAGGGCTTTCGCGCGC
>JAEDMJ010000016.1 GCA_016303065.1 Clostridiales bacterium | reverse complement strand
CGAGCTTCTGCGGTTCGCCTTCGTATTCGGTCCAGAGACGCTTGATCTCTTCAAGTCCGGGATTTTTCGCCAGCTTGACAAAGACGGCGGCAAGGTGACCGTCGCTGACCGGAACACGGATGCACTGGGCAGTGATGGGCACGATTTCCCGGGGCTTGATAACTCCGTCTTCAAGCACGCCCCAGATCTTCGTGGGCTCGCGCTCGCTCTTTTCTTCCTCTCCGCCGATGAACGGGATGACGTTGTCGTTCATTTCGGGCCAGGTGGCGAAGTTCTTTCCCGCGCCGGAGATGGCCTGGTATGTGCAGGCAAGAGCTCTTTCGACGCCGAGTCCCAAAAGCGGATTGATGGCGGGGACATAGCTCTGGAGCGAGCAGTTTGACTTGACGGCGATAAATCCGCGGTCCGTACCGAGACGCTTCTGCTGATATCTGATAACTTCCGCGTGATCCGGGTTGATCTCCGGAATTATCATCGGAACGTCGGGGGTGAAGCGGTTGGCGCTGTTGTTGGACATGACCGGACATCCCGCCGCGGCGTAGGCCTCCTCAAGAGCTTTGATCTGATCTTTGGGCATATCGACCGCACAGAATACAAAATCCACCGCTCCGACGATATATTTCATGTCGGCGGTGGCGTCCATAACGATCATGGACTCCAGCTTTGCGGGCATGGGCTCCGCAAGAAGCCAGCGTTTTCCGGCGGCTTCTTTATAGGTCTTTCCGGCAGAGCGGGCGCTCGCCGCAAGAACTTTGACTTCAAACCAGGGATGCTCCGCCAGCAGCAGCGCAAAGCGCTGGCCGACCATGCCCGTAGCACCGATTATACCGACACTGTACTTTTCCATTTTTCACCGTTACCTCGGTTCCGTATAAATAGCAGCCGACACGAGTTTACAACTTTGATGCTTGCAAAACCGCCTTACGTATAGTATAATATGCAAGGAAAGCAAAAAAGACACATCTTTACACGTACCGACTATGAGTTTATTATATCAGACGTGCAATGCCGTGTCAACTTGGAAAGCAACCAAATATTTCGTTTCTCTTTTCCCCGATTTGCATTAAATATACATCTTATCTGTTTTTATACAAGAAAGGCAATGATGCACCGATGTCCTGCATAAAGAATCTGCTCCGCCCTGAAAGAGTGACGGCGTTCGTCCTTGTGCTGGCTCTGCTTCTGACGGCCGTTCCGGGCGTCCGGGCCGACGCTCTCAACAGCTACGCCGACCACTATGTCCGTGTCGGCCTGGCGTACGGAACCGGCGGCAAGAGCGCCGCGACTCTCCAGGTCGCCTCCGGCACGGGAACCGGTTTCCAGGCGGGTTACGTCAACCCCTCGACCGACGTCTTCAAATCCTATTACACCTTCAGCTGCATGAAAGTCACGGTCGTGCGCAGCCTCAACTACAATATTTCCTCGGCGTCCTATGTGGCCGACGGCTCCGACCAGAGCTCCTGCGTCGGCAGATGGCACATCGAGCTCCAGACCAGCTACAGCTCCCAGTCCGAGCTTGACTCCGCCGTCTCCGCCGCCGCGTCGGCAACCGGATACGTCTGTTACCCGTCGTACACGTCCAACGGATACCGCGTCCGAATCGGCCGCTTTACGTCCGAAACCTCCGCAAACGAAGTCTCGGAAACGATCCTCTCCCGCCTCAGCGCTTCTTCCGAATTTCCATCCGCCTCTGTAAAAACCGTCAGCGGCGGCAGCAACGGATACGTTGTGCTTGAATACGGCACGAGAAACATCCTTTTCGAGTGGGACGGCAGCACCCAGGAGCTGGCTCTCAAAGCCACCGGCGGCACCGCCCCGGAGACATACTTCGCCACAAGCTCCGGCACCTACCGCTACTACGGGCTTATGGATTTTGTCCAAAGCTCATCCCAGGTCTTTTCCGTCATCAACGTCGTTCCCCTCGGCCTTTACATACGCGGCGTCGTCCCCTACGAGCTCAATACCGGCTGGCCCATTGAAAGCCTGAAAGCCATGGCGGTCATCGCCGCAACCTTTGCCGTCTATAACGAGGGAAGGCATTCCTCCTCGGGCTGCGACCTCTGTACCGGACAGCACTGCCAGGTCTACCGCGGCATCGGAACAAGCAGCTACCGCTACGAAACCGCAAAGGTGATAAGCTGCTGCGACGCCATTGAAGGAATGATAATCACCTATGACGGCGATCCCATTCAGGCGGTATATCACTCGACAAACGGCGGGTTCACCGAAGATTCCGAAAACGTCTGGGTGGCCGTTTTGCCCTATCTCCGCTCGGTCAAGGAGCTTTACGAACAGAACACCATCGGAGCGACAGCCGCCCAGAACGGCGTCTGGGTCAACGAGCTCACCGCCTCCGAGATAACCGCAAAGCTCACCTCAAAGGGATATTCCATCGGAACAGTCAAAAGCGTCGAGGTTACGGCCCGCACCTCCGCAGGAAGCGCGCTCACGCTCTCCATCTCCGACGGAACGACGACCATCAACCTCAGCAAGGAAAATATGCGCATGGTTCTCGGCACCGACGTCCTTTTAAGCCAGAACTTCAAGGTATACCCAAGCGGCTCCCCCTCCGTCTACGTCAACAACGGCGTCGAGCTTTCCAACGGCCTCAACGGAGTTTACGTGATAAACGGCAGCGGAAGCATAATCGCCCTTCCCTCAACGGCGCGGACCGTGCTCACCGGCTCGGGACAGGAAGTCATATCCGATTCGTCGTCGTCCTCCTCTCAGGAGGCATCCTGGGTCTTCGACGGCGCCGGATGGGGGCACAGCCTCGGCCTCTGCCAGTGGGGCTCGTACGGTATGGCGGAAGCGGGATTTACCTTTGACCAAATCATCAAATACTACTATACAGGGGTTCGCATCAGCGGCTTTGACTACTGAGGCGGCAAGACAACGACATGAAAACAAAAGATTTTTGGTACGAGCTCCCTCCTGAGCTCATTGCACAAACCCCCTGCGCCCAGCGCGACGGTTCACGGCTTCTGCGCCTTGACCGTGCCTCCGGCGCAACGGAGCATACGATGTTTCGCTCTCTCCCGGACTTTCTCAGGCCGGGAGATTGCCTCGTTTTCAACGATTCGCGCGTGATCCAGGCTCGCCTCATCGGCGAACGCTCCGGCGGGGGAACGGCGGAGATCCTCCTGCTCAAGCCGCTTGCCGACGGCTGCTGGGAATGCCTTGCAAAGCCCGGAAGAAAGCTCCGCCCCGGCGCAGTCGTCACGTTCGGAGAAGGGCTCATGACCGCAGAAATCGTCTCCTGCGGAGAAGAAGGACTTCGCACGGTGCGGCTGAGCTGCGAAGGGGATTTTGACGAGCTTTTGCAGAAACTCGGAAAAACGCCCCTTCCCCCATACATAAAAGAGGAGCTCGACGACCCCGAACGCTATCAGACCGTCTTCTCCAAAAACCCCGGTTCCGCCGCCGCTCCCACGGCCGGACTTCATTTCACTCCGGAAATTTTTTCCCGACTTTCAAAAATCGGCGTGAAAACCGCATTTCTGACCCTTCACGTCGGTATCGGCACTTTCCGCCCCGTCAAGGAAGAAGATATTTCGGAGCACAAAATGCACACCGAAAGCTACTGCGTGACTCCGGAGTGCGCCGAAACCGTAAATTCCGCCAGGGCTTCCGGCGGACGGATCATCGCCGTCGGAACAACGTCCTGCCGCGTGCTTGAAAGCGTTGCCGACGAAAAGGGGTTCATCCCCGCCTGCAGCGGAGAGACAAACATTTTTCTCTATCCCGGCTGCCGTTTCCGCGCCATAGACGGACTTCTGACGAACTTCCACCTGCCCGAAAGCACGCTTATCATGCTCGTCTCCGCTTTTGCCGGAAAGGACAACGTGCTTGCCGCCTACCGCGAAGCCGTCAGAGAAAAGTACAGATTCTTTTCTTTCGGCGACGCAATGCTCATTTTGTAAAAACAGAAGTTTTCAATTTCAAAGTTCTACCTACGCCTTTCACACTTCCCAAAACTCTTTTTTTGCAGGCGCTGCCGGAATCCGAAACGGCGGTGCAGGCGGCAAATCCGCAGGCTGCAAAAGAACGGGGAGCCAAAAGCGCGGCATAAAAGCGCCCGCACTTTGACAGAGCGGCGTATAAAGGTGTATTTTTTGCACAGTGGATGCGGTGTAACTCAGTAAAATGCGTTGCACTGCGTTTTTGCTCTCTTTCGGAAAACGGCGATACGGTTGTCCCTCTTTTCGCGCCGCACGCCCTTTTGGGCCGCGCAACGATTCGTTGCGCAGATTCAAACTGTTGTTGGTTGTATGCAACGGCCTTTGAAGTTATAATCATTTCATCAGGTATTCGGAGGTGTAAGCATGGAGTTGGGAAAAAAGATACAATCACTGAGAAAGAAACAGGGTTTATCTCAAGAGGAGCTTGCCGAAAAGCTTTCGGTCACAAGACAGACCGTCTCAAAATGGGAACTGGAACAGTCGAGTCCCGAGCTTCAATACATTTTACAGATCAGCGAGATATTCGGCGTTTCAACAGATTACCTGCTGAAAGACGCCGCCGACGAACCGGATATTAAAACCGGAATCAGCAGCAGCAGCCTTGCAGAACCGTCCGAAAAAACGGCGCAGGAAAACTCAAATCACTCGTCTTTCCTGCGCTTTCTCGGAACCGTACTCACTTTATGCGGATTGACGGTTGTGATTGCATTCATTATCTTATCCGTCGTCAATCCCTGGGAGACGCTTAACGAATACGGACATTTCAAAGGTCTGCCCGGCTATCTGTTCGGCACCGGCTCAACGCCGTACTTTATTATCGGGTGCATATCTTTGATTTCCGGCGTCACCATATTCGGAATCAACGCATACCGCAAAAAATGAGCGCGCTTTTTGCACAGAGAAACACCTGCCGAAAGAATCGTTTTCCTTTCGGCAGGCGTTTTTTCAATGCTTTTCCCCCATGCATTCCGCCTTTTGACGGAGCGTTTTTGTTCCGGCGCCGCTTTTATTCCGAAAAAAATGCGCCGCATCCCGGAAAAAACGGGATGCGGCGCATTTTACTTTTTCCGGCGGGGGAAGGTTCAGCGTTTTCTCCGGAAAATACGTTTTCTGAGAAGAATCACCATCATCGCCGCAAAGAGCACGGCGACGACGCCAAGCGTTATGAACGACTGGAGCATACCCTTTGGCGCAAAGCTCAGCATCAGAAGCATCGGAAATCCGAAGACAATGGCCCACGGCTGTTGATAGACAAGGTTGTTCGCCGCAGGAGTCTCAAATCCCGGGTCTTTTTCGCGAAGAAGTATCACGCCCGTGCTGGCCGTTCCGGTAAGCATGCCGTAAAGCGAGAGAAACGCTTCGTCGGAATAGCCCGGATAGACTCTCGGGCAAATATACCGAAGATAGGCATATGTCACTCCTGCGCCCACAACGCATATGAGCAGCAGGGGAACGATGAACTCCACATGGGTGAAAGCAGAGAGGTCGATCGCCGCTATGGATGCAACGACCATCACGTCAAACATAAAGCCCGCAATTCTGGACTGCATGAAATTGTTTGTATACTCGCGGTGAATGATATTCTTCCTGCGGCAGAAAGAGAGTATGCCCTTCAGAATCAGCGCGCAGAGCGTTCCGAACAGGAAGTTAAATCCCCACACAAGGGGCTGCACGGTGTTATAGCCGAAATCTCCCAGCACGCCGGTGTTTATAACCGCGTTTATACCCAGCATGAACAAATACGCCATAATATAAGCGATAAAAACCAGCGCTATCTGGACGGTGAGCTTGTCCATGGATTCGGAAACCGGTATCTCGCCCTTTCCCAGGACGTTTTCATGGGTGAGATCCTCGTCCCCCCTGCTCTCGCCGAGCTTTCCGGAAAAACGGCCCTTTCTCCGAAGGACATTGAGATATATGATTCCTCCAACGCTTGCCGCGATAAAGCCCATTGCGGCAACGGTGAGCCCGAAGCTCGTTCCGTTTGCAAATCCAAAGACGTTTTCGTAAGTGCGTCCCCAGTTGTATGCCTGTCCGGGGCCCTGGCCAAATCCCATCGGAAGCAGAAGGCCCGCAGCGGCAAATCCCCCGGACATGATGTAGTAAAGCGCGATCCCGACAGCCAGACCGACGACCGCCTGGATAAGATATCCTCCCACCACAGCGACGCCCGTGTCAAAACTCTTCGCCGTCTGCTCTCCGTGCTTTTCCATCCGGCGCAGCGACATGGCCACAAAGCCGAGTCCGAGACCGTGGTACGTGAGGCTTTCCAGGGTAAGCGCCGAAAACATCGATTCCCCGCCGGAAAGCCGCCTGTAAACAAAGTTTGCGAGCAAAAGCAGAAACCCTCCGATGACCGAGCTCGGTATCAGCATTTTCCGCAGAGGCTTTATAAGCCGTCTGAGCATATTTGCGACCATCATGGCCGAAAGCAGGATCGTAATCGTTATTACAAACGACCACACCTGAGTATCCCAAAAGTTGCCTGTTGTCAAAACGATCCCTCCCTTTTAATCTTCCTTTTCCACGGATTCGCTGAGTTTTTTTATCATTTTTTCAAAAACCTCCAGCTCCTCCTGCGAACATTCCGCTTCAAGCCGTCTGACTGCGTCGGCAATAAAATCATTCTGCCCGCCGCAATAGGCAAAGTATTTGTTGCAGGCGTGAACCCTCGTTTCGCGCTTGTCTCCGTCGGACGGGAGCTTTTCTATGTACCCCTTCGCAATCAGGTTGTTTATTTTATAGGTCGCGTTGGGCTGTGATATCCCCAGACAGTCGGAAAACTGCTTTATCGTCGGATTTCCCAAAAGAGATATTACATCCGCGGCAAAAGCTTCCGTCGCGCTCAGGCTCCCTTCCTTTTCGCGAATGCGCCCGAAAAGCTTCCGATAATGCACAAGTCTCGACTTTTCATACAGGGAAACTACCTCATCGTAAAGCAAACGATCTCCCTCCCGTCACACAAAAAATAATTAAATATTTTTAAGTATCATATACCAAACGGCGCCGTTTGTCAAGTAAAAACCGCGCAAACACCTGTCATTCCGCAAGTTCAGCTTTCAAAAAGCTCCAAAAGCTCTTCGGGAGAAAGCCTTGCCGCGGACCCGTCGCTTCCGTCCACCAAAGCAGCTGCAAGTTCGGCCTTCTTCTCCTGGAACTCCATAATCTTCTGCTCGATGCTGTCTTCTACGATAAGCCGGTAAACGTGGACATGCCGATCCTGACCGATGCGGTGCGCCCGGTCGGTGGCCTGGTTCTGAGCGGCGGTATTCCACCACGGATCGTAGTGGATAACCGTGTCGGCGCCGGTAAGGTTCAGACCCGTCCCGCCTGCCTTCAGCGATACAAGAAAGACCTTCCTCTCGCCTTCGTTAAACCTTCTCGCAATGTCAAGCCTTTCCTCCGGCGGGGTTTTCCCCGTCAGGACAAAGTATTCCGTTTTCTCGTCTTCAAGCTTTTCGGCCAGAATGTCAAGCATGGAAGTGAACTGTGAAAACAGCAGCACTCTGTGTCCGCCGGAGAGAAGCGAAGACAAAAGCTCCATGCAGAGCTCCAGCTTCGCAGAACCCCCGGCATAGGCGTCTCCCAGACAGAGCGGAGGATGACAGCATATCTGCCTGAGGCGCAGAAGCATAGTCAGCACGGCAATATTGTCCTCCGCGCGAAAACCGGCGGCGGCAAGCTTTGCCCTGAGCTCTGCCACCAGCGCGGCGGACACGGCGGCATAGGCTTTTTTCTGTGCCGAACCAAAGCGCGTATAGAGCACGCTCTCCGTCTTTTCCGGAAGCTCTTTGAGAACATCCCTCTTGACGCGCCTCAGCATGAACGGCGCCGTCTGGCGCCGAAGAAGGCGAAGCGCCTCCCGGCTCCCCCGTGAGATCGGAAGTTCTGTCCGGCTGCGGAAACTGGCATAGCTTCCGAGATATCCCGGCATCAGAAAATCGAATATCGACCAGAGCTCGGAAGGGTAGTTTTCGACCGGCGTGCCGGTAAGCGCAATGCGGGACCGCGCCCGCAGCGCTTTCACGGCGTTCGCCGCCTGAGTGGAGCGGTTTTTGATGAACTGAGCTTCGTCAGCGATAACCACGCGAAACTCCGTTCCCGCGTAAAGCGGCGCGTCGCGCTTGAGTGAATCGTATGACGTAACGACCAGACCGCAATCGGAAAGGGCGGCGATCCTGGCCGCCCGCTCCGCCCCAGTCCCCGTCACGGCCACAGCTCTTATTGACGGGGCAAAGCGTTCGCATTCCGAAACCCAGTTGCTCACGATGGACGTGGGGCACACGACAATGCCGGGAAGCCCCTCTGCGCCGGCGGGCGGCGAGGACAGCAGCAGGGCGAGCGCCTGGACGGTTTTTCCAAGCCCCATGTCGTCGGCCAGTATTCCGCCGAATCCCCGGCTTTCGATGGCTTTCATCCAGAAAAAGCCTTCCGCCTGGTATGGGCGAAGCTTTCCGGCAAAGCTTTCCGGCACCTCATCGTTCTCCGAAAGCAGCGAATCAAAGCTGCCGGCTTCCCGCCGGAAAACGCGGCTTCGCTCAAAAGTCAGACGGCTGTTCTCCCGGGCCATGGCTTCCAAAAACAGCATCCTGTACTTCGGAAGCTTCATATGCGCCGAAAGCTCCCCAGGGTCGAGCGCCAGTCCGAAGACCAGCTGCCCGAGGTCGTCAAAGTCCCCGCCTTCAAGATCGGCATATGTCCCGTCGGCAAACCTGACGAAAGATTCTCCCGTCTCCATCGCGTTCAATATGGCGGCAAGCTCTTCCATCGAATATCCGCCGGCGTCCAGGTTGAGATCCACAAGTCCTCCGGAAAGATCGAGGGATATTCTGACGTCTGCTCCGGGACGAACCTTTGCAAAGGCAAAATCCCCGGAAACGGAAACCTTCGCCATTCCTTTGAGCTTTGGCAAGCCATCTTTCACCAGCCGGTATACCCCATCCTCGCTGTCAAAAATGCAGGCGGCATGCCCTGCAAGGTCCATGTTCGGAAAATACTCGCGGACGATTCTTTCTGCCTGTTCCTCTCCGACAATGTCGCGGAAACCCGCATCCGTTTTTTCTCCGAACCCCTTAAACACACTGTCTCCGTAACGGAACTCCAGCTCCGCCCGGGCAGAGGAAGGGGAGTCGGAACTTATTTTCACCCGGCATTCCAGTTCCGGCGGAACATATTCACGAAGTTTTTCGTCGCCCAGGCGCCAAACGGCATACTTCTTCAAAGGCAGCAGCACCCCCGAAAAAAAAGCTCTCAGATCCGAAAGCGAAAGGCTCAGACCGCCGCGTTCTTCTTCTCCGAGAAGCTTCAAAAGACCGGCCGCGCTTCCGGCGAAATCCCTTCCGGAAATATAAATGCAGTCGCTTTTGAGCACATAGCACCGCTCTCCGCAGCCCAGCAGACAAAGCGCCTCCCCATCGAAGGCCACGCGGCAGCCGTTCCTTCCTGCTCGGACGATCGAAATCTTAAGCTCGGGATTCTCACGGCGCACCGATACTTCGCGTCCGTCAAAGAGAACCTTTTCCGCTTCCGCGATCGAAAAGAAATCGTCGATGTTGTCCTCGTTCAAATATACTCCCGCGGGACTGTGACCGTACCCCGGCGCTTCATCCCCCCGCCGAGAGCGGAGAAAACGGATGTATGCTTTGCTCTGCTCGTCAAAGGAGTCGATGGAGTGGTCAATGACGCAGTTACGGCCGTAGCCCGCCGTGACCCCGGCCTTTATCTTTTCGAGAAGCTCCGGTATACTGCGCACGGCAAAGAGTTTTTCCCGCCCGATGCGAAAGTCCAGCCTCAGCCTTGAATCAAAACTGAGCGACAGCTCCGGCTCAAGTCTCACGGTTCCGGGCGCAGTCGGAAACCTCTTTCTCAGGGCGGCGGACTCGATAAGCCTCTTTACGGAGTCGGGAGTCTCCACCTCCGGCGCTGTGTCCTCCGGAAAAAGAGAAAAGAGAAGCGCCGTCATGTGCTCACAGAGAAAGTCACCTCCGTCCGGCATGCACCCGCATCTTCCCGCCTTCGGCAGACCGTCAGGACCAAAGATCAGTTCGGTTTCCTCTTCCGAACTTGAAAAACGGTTGTGACTGCCTATTCTTGCCGACACTGCTCGGTTTCCGTCGGAATTGACATGATCCTCCAAAACGCGGACTCTGTCCGTCTCCGCGATCCGTCTCGCGCAGGCCACCGTCTCCTTGCCCCGTGCCGCCGCGCTCACGTATTCCGGACAAACCGACAAATACCCGTGCCCGGAAAAACGGCAGTTCCGGTTCAGCTCTTTTTCTGCGGATTTGTCCGCTCCCGCAAGTATTGCAAACAAAAAAGCCGCTTCATGGCTGCAAAAACTGGTCGAAGGACAGCTGCACCCAAGCTCCGAGGCATTCATGTCTTCCGAAACCGTCACCACCGTGCGGTATTCGACGCACTTGTCCCTGACCGAACCGTAATACCTCCCGGACAGTCCCCGAGTAAGCCTTGTCACCCCGCCGGATTCATATATTATTTTTCCCTCGTCAATTGCCTCCCGGGAAAAACTTTCGTAAAAACTGCGTATATTCATATATCCTCCTGACAGAAGGCTGATATTATATAGTAGCACATTTTATTGACGAAATCAACGGAAACTTGCCTTGACAAGAATATGGGTGAATGTTATAATTTCGGAAAACGGAAATAAGCCTGCCCGCCCCGCAAAAGGACGGCAATTCAGAATAAAGGGGGATTTGCCCATGAAAAATTATGAAATCGGAGTCATGTTCGGCTGTTTCAGACAGGGGTTCGACGAAGGACTTGAGACTGCCCGCCGCATTGGCGCGTCAAAGATCCAGGTCGGCTGGGAATGGAAGGACAAAACCCCGGAAGAGCAGCGCGAAATATACCGCAGGATAAAGTCCCACGGGCTCGGTGTTTCCGCAGTCTGCGCCTCTCTCGACGGCATTCACGACGGCGATATGTCCGTCGTTGAACCGGCAAAAAGATCAATCGACCTCGCCTTGCAGCTTGGCACAAATGTTGTGACCTCCCACATCGGCGTGATCCCCGACGAAAGGAACGGAACCTGGGAGAAAATGGCCGCCGTTGCCGCTGTCATCGGCGAATACGCCGCCGCCTCCGGAGCGCGGCTTGCAATCGAGACCGGTCCGGAGTCCCCCGAAACGCTGGCGGATTTCATCGACGCAGTCTGCCCCGAGGGCATTGCCGCCAACCTGGATCCGGCAAACCTGGTCATGGTGGGCGGGTTTGACCCAATCGCAGCCGTCCGTACCCTTGCCCACCGGATCGCCCATACCCACGCAAAGGACGGCGTCCGCCTCAGCGCCTATTCCGCAGCCCAGCAGTACGGCGGATTCTGTCCCGCCAACGCCGGAAGAACCTACGTCGAAGTGCCCCTGGGCGAGGGTGAAGTCGACTTTCCCCGCTGGATCGCCGCCCTTGAAGAAGTCGGATATGACGGCGTTCTCACCATCGAACGCGAAGTCGGCGACGATCCCGTCGGCGACATAACCCGCGCGGTCGCGCTTCTCCGCTCCTGCATGAAATAGAATAAACGGCCGGGAAAGCCGGGCGCGCCGCTTTGCTCCGAAAAGCGGCGGAATGACACTTTCCTCCGGAACCGGACTTTTCCTGTTCACTGCTTACGGACGCCTTCTGCGGCGCAGGCCGGCGCGCATCCGTTTGTATCGGCAGCTGCACTTTATGAAAATGTACCCCCAATACCTTAAACGTATTGGGGGTACATATCATATGCTCACCGCGGAAGACTTTTTTCATATGTGCGGTTTTATCGCGCGGCGCAGTCAGAGCTTTCGGTATCCTGCGGATATCTCGAGCTTCCCGCCGCCGAGAAGATATTTTTTCAGGTTTCTCTGCAAAGAGGTTTTCTCCGGAGCGTTCTCAAGGTCCGCCCGGTCAAAGCCGAATCCGAACACCCTCTGGACAGCCTGCGCGCTGTCGTCCCCTCCGTGCGGAAGCTGAGTCCAGAGCCTCATGAATTTTACGATATTGGAGTTTTCTCCCGCCACATTCACAAGGTTGGGGCAGAGAAGCCACGAACAGCAGACGCAGTAGTCCGCCTTTTTACCGGGATAGTACTTTTCAAAGAATTCTCCGGCCATTCGGAAGGACTCAAGACAGGCTTCATTGCCGAGAGGTTCGCCCTGGGGAATGTGGGTTTCGAGAACGTATTCTCCCGAGGGAACGCCCTCTTCCGCCCGGCCAAGCTGGAACTGAAGCCTTCCGAGCCTGAAAAGATCCCCCAGATAGTGGTGGCAGAGCCACCCGAGCTGCGCGGTTCCCGGGCGGCCGTACTGGGTCATGTAATTTCCGATCCAGATGTTCACGTCCCTGAGGCTCGCGACTGTGATCTCCCGGGGAATGCCCCTTCCGCCGTTTGTCTCCAGGGCGTAGTCCGCAAGATGGGCAAGCACAAAAAGCTGCATCATGCCCGGTTCAACAGGAACGCAGGAGTGTTTTTTGACGATCTCCCCGGCGATCTCCCTTCCCTTTTCCGCGGATTTCGCGTCGCTTCTCAAAAGCGCTTTTATCTCTTCGTTTTCCAGTATTTCATCGATAAAAAAGTCCATTTTTCTTCCCCTCAGACTGTGTGCGCAGCTTATTTTCCGCAGGCCTCGAGATACGCCGCCGTGTTTTCGGCGGAAGCCTTAACCCTCGGGTCCTTTGCCTCGGCGGCAAAGCGGTAGTCAAAGCTCTTTGTAAAGCGGGCAAGCTCCTCTCGGACCCTGTCGTGGTAATTTGCCGATATCTCCGCCGTGACTTTCGTAAACTCCTCAAGCTCTCTCTTTGAAAGCTCTTTTTTCCCCTGGCGGAGAAGCGCCGCAAGATGGGGAAGGCAGAAGTACTCCTGTGCGGCGTAGAGCTCCCGGAATTCGCTTTCCGTGCGCCACATATAGACCGTATTTCTCACATAGTGACCCATTTCCCGCTCCGCTCTTGCGCAGACAAAGCAGGAGCCCGAAAGCTTTTCCGCAGCGGAAGCCAGCTTTTCCGGGTCAAAGCTGCGGGAGAGCAGTCCCTTTGAGGCTCTGTAAACGTGCTTTGCGGCCTCGTCCATGTGGCTTTCGAGCACCAGCGCCACGGGAAGTATCTTCTTTGACGAGAGCATATACGACAGGTGTTCCCGGCAGAAGCCCAGCTTGTTGCTTTCGATCCTGACGTCCGGTTCCATCATTGCCGCCCCGGTGATATAGTCGAGAGCCTTGTCCCGGCTCAGCCCGTAAAGACGGCAGAGGGGGCATCCGCATTTTTCGCCGAAGGCCTCGTTTATCGGTATCGTATATATTTTTTCCTTCATAAAACTTGCGCCTCTTTCCTCGGGGTGCTACAATATAGTTATTATACTATACAGAAACAGATTTTTCAAGACAGGGTGAACCGCATGATCGAGACATTTGAAGACCGCACCGTTTTGACCGGGGACGACGCCTTTTCTCCGGAACAGACCTTTCTCTGCGGCCAGTGCTTCCGCTTTGACCCGGACGGAAAAGGCTTCTGCGGAATTGCCGGCGGACGCTTTATCCGCACCGAGGTTTCCGACAAAAACACCGTCCTCTACTGTTCCGGCCGCGATTTTGAGGATTTTTGGAAAAACTTCTTTGACCTTGGCCGGGATTACAGCGCCGTCCGCGCGCTCATCGCCGATGACCCCTTCCTTGTGCGCGCCGAGGAGTACGGCCGCGGGATCCGTCTTTTGCGCCAGGAGCCCTGGGAAGCGCTCTGTTCATTCATCATCTCCCAGTGCAACAATATCCCGAGGATCAAGGGCATCGTCTCGCGCCTGTGCGAAATGTACGGCGACCCTGTCCGGGGGGGCTATTCCTTCCCGTCCGCCGAAAAAATAGCCGGACTCGCCGTCGAAGACCTTGCCCCGCTGCGGTCGGGGTACCGCGCAGAGTACATATTAAACGCCGCCCGCGAGGTCGCAAGCGGAGAGCTTGACTTTGCTTCCCTTGAAAGCATGAGCACCGCCCAGGTGAGAAAACGCCTCATGTCCATGCACGGCGTCGGAAAAAAGGTCGCCGACTGCGTTTTGCTCTTCGGACTTGGGCGGACTGACGCGTTCCCCGTGGACGTCTGGATAAAGCGCGTTCTCGACAATGTATACCCCGACGGCTTCGACGCGTCGTCCTACGGCGAGCTGGCCGGACTTGTCCAGCAGTATATCTTTTTCTATGCACGGGATCACAGGGAGATCTTTGACTGAAGTCCGGCTCTCTCTCACGCCAGGCTTTTTTCCCAAACCTTAAAAGACTGTACAAAAAGCCGTCCCGACACATTGAGTGTCGGGACGGCCCGATTTTTGTTTTTTCAGAAAAATCAGATCTTTTCCAGGGATTTTGCAAGAAAAGCCTTCGTTTTCGGGCTTTGCGGATCGCCGAAAACCTGTTCCGGAGTTCCCTGTTCTTCGATCCTTCCGTCCGCCATAAAGATCACTCTGTCGGCGACGCTGCGGGCAAACTCCATCTCGTGCGTGACGACGACCATGGTGGAATCCCCGGACTTGAGCCCCTTGATGACCCTCAGCACCTCTCCGGTAAGCTCCGGGTCCAGAGCGCTGGTGGGCTCGTCAAAGCAGAGTATGTCGGGGCTCTGGGCAAGGGCGCGGGCGATGGCGACGCGCTGCTGCTGTCCTCCGGAAAGCTCGCAGGGGTAAGCACCCTCCTTTTCCGAAAGTCCGACGCGGGCGATAAGGGCGTGAGCGCGGCTGCGTATCGACTCCAGCTCCTCCCGATACTTCGCGGAACTCCGCGAAAACTTCGTTTTCGCCGCAAGCTCAGGCGCAAGGGTCACGTTTTTGAACACCGTATACTGGGGAAAAAGGTTAAAGGACTGGAACACCAGGCCGAAATGCAGCCGTGCGGCGCGGATCTCTTCGTCCCGTTTTTTTCTTTTGTCGGAGGCGTCAAAAAGAATTTTCCCGCCCACCGAAAAGCTCCCCCCGTCCGGAGTCTCGAGAAAATTGAGACAGCGCAGCAGCGTCGTCTTTCCGCTTCCCGACGAACCGATGACCGCCAAAACCTCGCCCTTCTCAAGAGAAAAACTGATGCCCTTCAAAACTTCGGTTTTCCCAAAGCTTTTCCGGATATTTCTGACTTCCAGCACAGGCATGTCTCTTCCTCCCATTTCTAACTTCTGAAGTAGGACAGCTTCTTTTCAAGCCGGTTGAAAAGCACCGTCAGAAGCGAGTTGAACACAAGGTAGAAAGCACCCGTGTAGAACAGCGGCCAGATTATGTTTTTCAGAGACAAAAGCTCGTTTGCCTCAAAAAATATCTCCGCAACGGCGACACATCTGGCAAGCGCCGTGTCCTTTACGAGAGTTATCGTCTCGTTGCTTATGGGGGCAAGAATATTTTTTACCACCTGCAAAAGCACGACCTTGAAAAATATCTGTCTCCTGGTCATGCCGAGAACCTGTCCGGCCTCATACTGACCTTTCGGTATGTTTTCGATTCCTCCGCGGTATATTTCGGAGAAATAACAGGCATAATTTATGACAAAAGCCGCCAGCGCGCCGCAGAAATATGCAAGCTCAACATTTCCGCCGAAGATGCCCCATTTGGTTATCGGCATTTTGAAAGCGATACCCGGCAGGTAAACGACAATCATGAGCTGGAGCAGAAGAGGCGTCCCCCGTATAATATAAACAAAGCCCCTTGTCAAATATCGAAGGGGCTTTGTTCTGCTCATTGATCCGAACGCAAATACAAGACCAAGCGGAAGCGACAGCACGAGCGTCAGTATGAACAGAAGACATGTCAGACCGAAGCCCGAAAGCAGCTTTTGCGTAACTTCCCAAAAGAGCTGCATTGTTATTACTTGCTCAGAGCTTCCTCATAGAGCTCGGTCAAATCGTAGGTCTCCGCGATGGACGCAAGAGTTCCGTCCGAAACAAGTCCGTCGATGATTTCGTCGACCTTTCCGACCATATCGCTGCCGACACGGAAACCGATGGCGTACTCTTCGTTTGTCAGCTCGATGCCTTCGAGGATCACAAAGTTCTCATATGCGCCGGTGCCGCAGGAGGCAATGGCCAGGGTGTAGTCAATGACGATGGCGTCGACATTGCCCGCGGTGAGAGCCAGCAGAGCGTCCGTCTGGGTGGAGGAAGCGGAGAATGTAGCCTTTGCGAGATTTGCATCGGCCTTGACAGCGGTCTCGCCTGCGGAGCCGCCCTCAGCGGAAATGATGGCGCCGGAGAGGGACGCAGCGTCGGTGTAGATAGCGGCGTCGGCAGAGTCGATGACGACGACCTGCTTGTTGGTCAGATAGGACTGGGTGAAGTCCATGTCCGCTTTTCTTTCCTCGTTGACGGTAAGTCCGTTCCAGATGCAGTCGATGTTGTAAGCCTTGAGTTCGGTCTCCTTCATCTTCCAGTCGATAACCTGGAAAACGGGCTCAACGCCCAGCTTGCCGCAGACGGCCTGGGCAAACTCGGTGTCAAAACCGATAAGGTTTCCCGCCTCGTCGTAGTAGTTCATGGGGTCGTAGATGGTGATGCCGATGACGAGCTTGCCGCTCTCTTCAATCTTCGCCCAGTCGGACTCTTCGGCGCCGCAGCCCGCCATGCAGACGGTTCCGAGCAGCGTGAGTACCGCAAGCAGAACTGCAAAAAATCTTTTCTTCATTTTCTTTTCCTCTTCCGAATTTTTCTGTATTTATACCGCTTTACCGCATCATCACGCTAAAGCGCTAAAATGATATCACACCGTCCCCGTTTTGTCAACATACATTTTCGACGAATATTCTCATTTTTCCCGGCTTTGGCTCCGGCGCAAAATTTCCGGTCCGGTCGCACGCGAAAAAAAAACGCAAAGACATCCGGCTCTTTCCGTTGACATCGCAGCGCAGGTGTTCTATAATAGCCATGGCAACCTTTCGTCGGAGCCCGGAGCGGTCCGGAATCTGATGAAAATTTTTCGCAGCCCGTATTTCGGAGGAAACCGATTTGAACGATGAGATCCTGAGGCTTCGGCCGCACCATATAATCTGCATCCAGCATTACTCAGGGCGCGGCTACGACGACGCTTTCACCGAAAGGATGAACGAGATATCCTCGCTGCTTCTCGACGGAAGCACGGTCATTGAGCTCGTTTCCGGAAAAGACGACGTTTGCGGAAGCTGTCCGAACTTTCGGGGAGAACGCTGTCTTTCCGCAGAAAAAATCGACAAGCTGGATGAAAACTGGCTTCGCGCCGCGGGACTTTCCCTCGGCGAAAGGCTTACCTGGGACGACATATGCCTTGCGACGCTTCCGCTTTTTTCGCGTCCGGAGCTTTTCCGGAAATTCTGCGGCGGGTGCGTATGGTACGGCTTCTGTACCCGCGTCAGAACCTTCGCGTCGTCCGCAGCCGCAAGAAGATGACAAAAAGAAAAGAGAATCTGCATTTTCAAAATGCAGATTCTCTTCTTTTCGTTTTCAGAAGCTTTTACTTCATCGCGGCGAGGAATTCCGCCGCTTTGTCCGCCGCGGAAGCCGCGTCGGAGGTATATGCGTCCGCTCCGATGGAGTCGCAGAAGCTCTGGGTCACGGGTGCGCCGCCAACCATGATCTTCACCTTGTCGCGAACGCCTTTTTCCTTCGCCTTTTCCACAATGTCCTTCATGACGTTCATCGTCGTTGTCAGAAGAGCGGAGCAGCATATCACCGAACAGTTCTGCTCGATGGCGGTGTCGACAAATTTTTCCGCAGAAACGTCAATGCCGAGGTCCACAACTTCAATGCCTTTGCCTTCAAGCATCATCTTGACAAGGTTCTTGCCGATGTCGTGGAGGTCCCCCTCAACCGTTCCGATACAAACGCGTCCAAGGGGCTCGACGCCTTCGGCGGCAAGCTTCGGCTTCAAAATCGCCGTTCCCGCATTCATTGCACGGGCCGCAATGAGAACCTCCGGAACAAAAACTTCATTTTTCTGGAATTTTTCTCCGATAACGCTCATTCCCGCAAGCAAACCGTTGTTCAGAATCTCTCCCGGAGCAATTCCTTCATCAAGAGCCTGAGTCACAAGCTGGGATACAATCTTTGCCTTTCCCTTCTGGAGGGCTTCGCTGATATCAGTCAATACGCTCATTCAGATCCATCTCCTTTGTCCATGCGTGAAACGCACATTATGCACCTCCCTATTATAATTGAAGCCGGAAGCAAATGCAACAGTGATTTTATTTTTCTGGATTTAATTCATTGTAAGACCAATTGCGCCAAACATTGCTTTGGCTTCCGGACTCATTTCGGCCGCCTGAGCAGTCAATAATAAGCTGGCGGTCACAAGAACCGCATTCGACAAAAAGGGAGGGATTTGTTGAAAAAACAAATTTTGTCGAAACCCGGACGCCGCATATTGATTTTTGCGGTATCCGCGGCAATGATTTTCACGTTTGCGGCCGTTCCGACATCCGCCGCATACTCTCCGGAAAGCCTTGTTCCCGTCGGGCGGACGGTGGGAATAAAGCTTTATGCCGACGGAGTTATCGTTCTCGGTCTCTCGCCCTTTGATACGCCCCGGGGCGCCGTTTGTCCGGCAAAGGACGCCGGGATCTGCGTCGGAGACGTAATCCTCTCCGTGGAGAATCAGAAGGTCACGACCACGGACGGACTGCAGTCGGCGCTTTCCGGGCGCGCAGGAAAAGAAACCGCGCTGGAAATTCTCCGCGGCGACGGCGAAATTTCCGTCACAGTGGTTCCGGAAGCCGACCCCGGCGGAAACGTCCGCATCGGCGCATCGGTACGGGACAGCATGGCGGGCATCGGAACTCTGACCTATTACGATCCCGAAACCCAGACCTTCGGCGCTCTGGGCCACGGGATCTGCGACGGAAACACCGGAATGCTCGTCCATCTCGGTTCGGGATGCCTTGTCCCGTCCAGCGTAATCGGCGTTCAGAAGGGAATTTCCGGAGAGCCCGGAGAGCTGCTGGGAGTTTTCGACTCTGAAAACGACTGCGGTCGCCTTGCCGGAAACACCGACTGCGGTCTTTTCGGAACTCTGGACTCTTCCGAGCTCTATCCCGAGCTGCTCTGCGGAAATGCGCTTCCCGTGAAAAATTCCGCGGAAAAGGGCAGAGCATATATACTGTCGAACATCTCCGGCGGCGAGGTGAGGCAGTATGAGATCGAAATTGTTAAAACGGTAAATTTTGAGCGTTCGACAAAAAACTTCTTTATTCGCGTGATTGACCCTGTATTATTAGAGGCAACAGGCGGCATCGTTCAGGGAATGAGCGGCAGCCCGATAATCCAAAACGGATGCATCGTCGGCGCAGTCACCCACGTTCTCGTCAACGACCCCACCTGCGGCTACGGAATACTGATCGGCAATATGCTCAACGCGTCGGCCGGAGTTTCCGCAGCTTTCGCAGCGGCATAAAAGGGGAGTTTTGCGCATGTTCTCCGCTTTCGCTGCGGCGGGGAACATGCGCGCACAAAAAATACATAACAGAAAAAGGCGGAGGTTTTTCAAATGTCAACAAAACTCAACGGCGCAATTTCCGTTTTCGTCGCGGACAGCAATCCGGACTCACGGGCCGTCATTTCGGAGCTTCTCACATCGGACGACGGCATCCAGCTTGTCGGAAGCGCCGGAACCGGCACCGAAACGGCAGCGGAGGTTCTGAAGCTCAAACCCGACGTTCTCGTGACGGATGTTCTTCTTCCGGAGCTTGACGGATTTTCAACCGTCCGCGAGCTTTCGGACAAGCTCGGAAGCGCAATGCCCGCGGTCGTCATGCTCTCGGATTTTGCAAACCCCATCGTAATGCGCGAGGTCGCGGCGTCTTCCATCAGCTATTTCTTCCTCAAGCCCGTTCCGAGAAACCAGCTTCTCCAGATCGTCCGCACCGCGGCCGAAGACCGTGCCTGCGGCGCGGAATACGCCCACGACCTTTTGGCCGATATCACCGAACTTCTGCACGATATCGGCGTTCCCGCCCATATCAAGGGATATCAGTATCTCCGGGAGGCGATCATGTTATCCGTCCGCGACCCGGAAATCATAAATTCCGTTACGAAGATTCTCTATCCCGAAGTTGCCAAAACCTACAAGACGACCTCCTCAAGAGTCGAACGCGCAATCCGCCACGCCATAGAAGTGGCCTGGGACCGGGGCGACGTGGACGAGATCCAGAAAATCTTCGGCTATACCGTCTCCAACATAAAGGGCAAACCGACAAATTCGGAGTTTATCGCCATGCTTTCGGACAATCTTTCCCTTAAACTAAAAAATTCTTCCGGAGCAAGGCTCTATTCCGTAAGATAAATCTTCAAAAAATCAAAACCGGCATTCTTCCGGATCCCGCGCGGAGAAAAGGGCTTTGCGTCTTTTCTCCGCGCGGTTTTATTTTCGGGTTTGACGCCTGTGCGTTTGACAATCCCGGTACAATGTGATATCATTTCTTTGATTTTATTTCCCTTGGAGATTATTTATGGAAGAGCTGCTCCACATTTTTCTTCACACGCTTCTCGATTTTGCAAAACTTCTGCCCTTCCTCTTTCTGGCATACCTGCTGATGGAGATCATCGAGCACAAAGCCGGAGAGAAGACCGAAAGGCTGATCCGCCGTTCCGGCCGGTTCGGCCCCGCCTTAGGCGCGGCTTTGGGCGTTCTTCCCCAGTGCGGATTTGCCGCCGCAACATCCAACCTCTATGCCGGCGGACTCATCACGCGCGGAACGCTTCTCGCAGTTTTTCTCTCCACATCCGACGAGATGCTTCCGATTCTCGTCTCCGAAGGGGCGGAGATCGGCCTCATTCTGAAGCTTCTCGCGGTAAAACTGATCGTCGGCGCCGGCGTCGGCTTTGCCGTCGATCTCATACCGACCAAAAATACCCGTCACGGTCACATCCACCACCTCTGCGAAGAAAGCCACTGCGGCTGTGAGCACGACGGCATACTTCGCGCCTCCCTGCGGCATACTCTGAAGATCGGCGCGTTTATCCTTCTCGTGACGCTGGCGCTCAATATCGCCGTTGAATACATCGGCGAAGACCGTCTCGCCGCCTTTGCGACTTCCGTCCCCGTTTTGAGCAGTCTCATTTCCGCGCTTGTGGGGCTCATTCCCAACTGTGCGGCCTCCGTGGTTATAACCGAGCTCTATCTCCAGGGGGCTCTCGGCGCGGGCGCGATGCTTTCCGGACTTCTCGTCAGCTCCGGTCTGGGCGTGCTTATTCTCTTCCGTTCCAACAAAAACCTCAGGGACAACCTCCTCACTCTCCTCATACTCTACGTATCCGGAGTTGTTCTCGGGTCGCTGATCGGCCTTCTGCCGATATTCTGAAAAATATGAACACTGTATACGATGTGCTTATTGTCGGCGCAGGCGCTGTGGGCTGCGCCGCAGCGCGGGAGCTGTCCCGGTACAGGCTCCGCACGGCTGTTTTGGAAAAGGAATACGACGTCGCCGCGCAAACCAGCGGGCGAAACTCCGCCGTTGTCCACGCGGGCTTCAACAACACCCCCGGCAGTCTTATGGCCCGGCTCTGCGTCGAGGGAAGCCGAGCCTTTCCGGCGCTCTGCGCGGAGCTTGGCGTTCCGCTTCTGAAAACCGGAAAAGTTCTCGCGGCGTTTTCCGACAGCGATGTCGACGTGCTCCGCGGACTCATTCGCCGCGGCCGCCTCAACGGCTGCACCGGGCTTAGGATTTTGAGCAGGGAGGAGCTTCACGCCCGCGTTCCCGGCGTCGGAGGCATCGCGGGGATGGAGTCCCCGGCGACCTGTGTTTTCGACCCTTTTCTCTACACCGTCGCACTGGCCGAAAACGCGGTCCAAAACGGCGCGGAGTTCTTTTTCGGAAACGAAGTTCTCTCGATTGTCAGAAAAGACGGCGTTTTCCGCGTGACAACGTCAAAGGGAGAGTTTTCCTCCCGGGTTCTCGTCAACTGTGCGGGACTTTACGCTGACAGGATTTCCTCCCTTGCCGGCGTAGAGGGCTATCGCATCTATCCCTGCCGCGGAGAATACCTGATATTTGAAGGCGATCCGGAGCTTCTCTCCGTTCCGGTCTATCCCGCTCCACGAAAAGGCATCGGCGGGCTCGGCGTACACCTTACCCCCACGACCGAGGGGGACATTCTCGTTGGGCCCAGCGCGGAGTATATCGAAGACCCCGACGACACCGCCTCCACCGCCGAAATACAGCGCAAGCTTCTCGACGAAGCCGTACAGCTCCTTCCCGGGCTTTCCGGCAGAGTTCCCATCGCCTCCTACTGCGGAATCCGCGCAAAACAGGCGGAACCGTCCGAGGGCGGTTTCCGCGACTTTGTCATCCGCGCCGAGGAGAGCTGCCCCGGACTTGTCAACCTTATCGGGATCGAATCTCCGGGGCTCACCGCCTCCGTGCCCATCGCCCGGCTCGTATGCCATCTTGTCGGAGGATTTATTCCTTTGGAAGAAAATCCCGGCTTCGACCCGGTCAGAAAGCCGTCCATCCGTTTCCGCGACAAAAGCCCGGAAGAACGCGCGGCGCTCGTCGCCTCCGACCCGGACTGGGGCGAGGTCGTCTGCCGGTGCAGAAACGTCACCCGGCGCGAAATTCTCGACGCCCTTGAAAATCCGCTCGGAGTCCGAACGGTCACAGCGGTGAAATACCGCACCCGCGCCTGCTCCGGCCGCTGCCAGGGCGGATACTGCCTTTCCCGGATCGCAGACATAATGCTCCGCGAATTCGGTATGCGACCGGAAGAGATAACGCTCCGCGGTCCCGGCTCGGAGCTGTTTTGCAAAGGAGCCAAACACGAATGAAAACCGTTTTTGCCGACGTTGCCGTCATCGGCGCAGGGCCGGCGGGGCTCGCCGCCGCTGCACAAGCCAAAAAATCCGGAGCAAAACGCGTTGTCGCCCTTGAAAGAAATCCCGCTCCCGGCGGAATCCTCCGCCAGTGCATACACGACGGTTTCGGCCTCTACCGCTACGGAAAGGCGCTCACCGGTCCGGAATATGCCGCCCTCGCAGCAAACGAAGCGGCGTCTGCCGGGGCGGAGCTCATGTTCGGCTGCACCGTCACGGAGCTGAACGCCGAACGCCAGCTTTACGCAGTCAGCCGCAGCGGATATTTTCACATCCGGGCCAAAGCCGTGGTTTGGGCCTCCGGCTGCCGCGAACGCACCCGCGGCGCGCTTATGATCCCCGGAAGCCGTCCGGCCGGAGTTTTCACTGCCGGAACCGTTCAGGAAATGCTGAACCTCATGAATTTGAAAATCGGCCGCAGAGCGGTCATTCTGGGCTCCGGAGACGTCGGACTCATTGCCGCAAGGCGACTTACCCTCTGCGGAACGACCGTCGCCGCGATTGCCGAGGCCGGCCCAGAACCCTCCGGTCTGGCCCGGAATGTCGCCCAGTGCGCCGCGGACTTCGGCATTCCGCTACTGACCCGCACCACCGTCGGGCGCATTATCGGCGCAAAGCGCGTGGAGGGAGTTGAGCTCTGCTCCGCAGACGAAGCCATGCGCCCCATCCCCGGAACGGAGCGCACCGTCCCCTGCGACACTCTTGTGCTCTCGGTCGGACTCATCCCCGAAACGGAACTTCTGCGCGGAGCCGGTCTTTTCACCGGCGCACAAACCGACAGGTATCTCTCAACGGCCGTCCCCGGTATTTTCTCGTGCGGGAACTGCCGAAAGGTCGAACAGCTTGCGGATTTCGTCTCCGAATGCGGCGAAGCCGCAGGACGCAACGCCGCCCGATTCGCCCTCGGTCTGCCCCCGGACGCTGTGATCCCCGAAAAAAGCCGCTCCCTTCCCACGGGATTTCCCGCTCCGGGAGCTGTGACCTGTACGCTGTGTCCCCGGGGATGCACCGTTCAATGCAGCGGGGACGGAGTCTTTTCGGGAAATTTCTGCCCGCGCGGCGCCGAGTTTGCCCGTGCCGAACAAACCTCCCCAATGCGCACATTTACAGCGTCCCTTCCCTCCGCTTCCGGCAGAGCCGTCTCGGTCCGAAGCGCTTCTCCCGTTCCCGTGAAAGACCTTCTTCCTCTGGCCCGCCGGCTCTCCGGGAAGGTTCTTCCCGGAAAAAGCTATTCCGCCGGAGACGAGCTTCCGGACCTGGGCGTCCGGCTCATAGTCACAGGTCAGAGCTCCTTTTGACTTTTGAACCCCTGCCCGGAAAGTTTTCGACATATACCGACAGCGAAAGCGAACGCTTTCGCTGTCTTTTTGTCATTTGGGGTAGTAAAAAAAGATATTGTGTCGAATTACAGAATTTTGTTTTTCTTTACATATGCCGTTAATTTATGTATACTTTCGTATATAAAACACATAAACCGCATGGAAAGGGGATAAACATGAACAACCAGGATTCAATGTCCGCGCCAAGACCCTATGTCAGGCCCTCCGGCGAGTCTGAACGGATCTGGATGCTCAGCATAAAGGACATAGAACCCGACCCGTTTCAGGCCAGAAAGATCTTTGAGCCGGACCGCCTGCGGGAGCTCTCCGAAAGCATACGCGAATTCGGCGTCATGTCTCCGCTTCTTGTCCGGAAGACCCACGGCGGCTTCCAGCTGATCGCGGGAGAGCGGCGGCTCCGCGCCGCGGCAATGGCCGGACTCAGCCACGTTCCCTGCATAATCAGCAGCGCCGACGGAGAAAAAGCCGCATATATGTCCCTTGTGGAAAATCTGCAGAGGAGGGATCTGGACTGTTTTGAGGAAGCCGCAGGGCTTTCGCGGCTGATCCTGACCTATGGCCTGACGCAGGAGGAGGCCGCCGCAAAAATAGGCAAAAGCCAGTCGGCCGTGGCAAACAAGCTGAGACTTTTGCGGCTGGACGGGGACTGCGTCGCAAAGATCCGCTCTTCCGGGCTTACCGAAAGGCACGCCCGCGCGCTTCTTCGCCTCGGAGACAGGGATTCGGTGCTTTCCGCAATCGACGTGATACATAAAAACAAAATGTCCGTCAGCGAAACCGAACGCTATGTTGACTCGCTGCTCGCGCCGTCAGCTCCGGCGGAGGCTCCCGCAGCAAAAGAAAGAAAAATAATTCTGCACGACGCCCGCGTTCTTGTCAACTCCATCAAGGCGGCCGTCGCAACGGCAAACAGCGGAGGGATCAGCGCGCGCATGGAGCGCCGCGACACCGAAGACAGCATAACCATAACCGTCATTCTCCCGAAAAGATAGAAAAAAAAGCGGCTGCTGCGCCGGATTGGCAGCGCAACAGCCCGAATCGTGCAGCAAAACAAATGCGCACAACAACAGAAAAAATAGAAAGGAGGGGGTTTGCAAACCGGGCCTCGCGCCCCGGCTCACATCTGTATAATACACCTCAGATGTAAATAAAACTCTCCCGGTTTTGTAAAAAAAGCGTGAATTCTTATTCGTTTCCCGCCGCGCGCCAAGCCAAAAGGAGGTCGACCATCCGGCCGTAGCTTTTGACTCCGTCCTCCTGTCCGTTGGCGCTGAGATAGGCGTTGTTGGTCTTCTGGGACACCTCAGCGGCCTTTCCCTCAAACCTGCTCCAGTACTCTGAATACTGCGCATTGTCGTACCGGACAAGCTCGCTGTATTTCCCGCACACATCAAGATATGCGTCCCGGTCGGCGGAAGCAAGCCTGCTCTGGGTATAGCGCAGGGCCGAAAGGTATACGCTGTAGCACAGCGCGGGGTCATCCGCGTCGCAGAGCACATAGAAGGCCAGGAAGTTCGCCTCATCCTCACGGGCAACGGCGTACCGGTGAGCGGTTTCGTGGGCCATGCAGAAAGGCAGGCTCGAAACATAGTTGTCGCGGTTCACATTCGCCTCGCCCGTGTATGCGACAAAGATGCCCGTCGTCCTAAGCTCGGACAGGCCCTCCGATGCGATCACGTATTTTACCGGCGCCTCGGTGCGCCCGCTGAACTCGGAAAACTCCTCCGCAACGGCTCCGGCAAAATACTCAAAGCTGTACTTTTCCGAGAAAGAACCGTCTTCGTTCCTCTCCACAAGCGCGGCGTAGAGGTTCGTTTTTTCGACAAGGTATTCCGCCAGTCCGGCAAGCTCTTCCGGGCTGCGCTTTTTGACATCGAGCCCCATCTCTTCACCGAGGGTAAGACCGAAATAGTTCATTCCCCAGAGGAGATAGTAAGCGCACACCGCGCACACCGCGATCAGCAGGATCACCGAGACAAAGCGCAGAAGATATTTTATCCTCGGCCGGCACCCGGTGATCAGCACCCAGACGAGCCTGAAAACCGCCGCAAGCAAACCGAGCGCCGCGGTATAGAGAAGGATCTCCGCAGCGGAAAACGGAACGACGCTCATAACCTTTGAAAGCGCTCCCTCCGCCGTCCGCGAAAACGGCCGGTAGACCTCTGTTATGAACGACGGATTCGCCTTCAGCCAAAAGAACAGAATAAGCCCGACGCCAAGCAGCATTGCCGACAGAAGCACGATGCCGAGCGTCACTTTCAGAGAACAGCGTTTGGTCATTTTTATGCGATTTCCTCCGGATCAGTCCCCGGCAACCAGTTTTTCAAGCATCGCCTTCGCCCTGAGGATATCGACGGTCTGCTGATCGCCGCTGATCTCGCGTTCAATTGTGAGCGGCCCGTCATACCCCAGCGCCTTGAGCTGTCCGATAAGCTTCGGCCAGTCGGTTTTTCCCTCTCCAAGGGCGACTTCCCGTCCCAGCTCTCTGCCGTTGGTGGGGTAGAGGCCGTCCTTGCAGTGGAAATCCCTGACGTATTTTCCGAAAACGTCCAAAGCGTCGTTGGGGTTTCCCTTTCCGTAAAGAACGATGTTCCCCGTGTCGAAATTGATTCCGACGTTCTCCCCCCCGAGATCCTCAATGGTACGGAGAAGTGTGACGGGCGTTTCCTGTCCGGTTTCAAACAGGAAATTCATATCGTACTTTTTGCAAAGGCGGACGACGCGGCGCAGCGCGGCAAGCGTTCCCCGGTACAGCTCGCTGTTGCAGTCCTCGGGAATGAAGCCCACATGGGTCGCGATCTGTTTAAGGCCGCACTTGTGGGCAAATTCAACGCCTTTGAGCAGGGCTTCGGTGCGTTCAAAGCGATAGCACTCCGGAACAAGCCCCAGGGTGAGGGGGCCGCCCGTAAAATTCCATTCTGCCGGTCCGGGCCACCCGCACCAAAGGGTCAGAACTTTGATTCCGGTATCCGCCATGGCGGACCTGACCTCTTCCGCGGCCTCATCGGTAAATCCGGGAATGTTCCAGGAACAGATCTGCGCGCATTCGAATCCGTAGCTTTTAATGCGCTCAAGGTTTTCTCTGATATTGTCGAGGCCGACAAGCACGCCGACTTTCATCATATTGATTTCCTCCTGAAGATCCTGTGTTCTTTTTAGAATTATATCACCCTGAAAGCAAAAATCAAGCCTTGGCGCAAAAATAAAAATCTCCCGTTCCGTCCCTGCCCGCGTCCGTCCGCTTTTTTTGCACGGACGGACGCGGGCAGAGCAGAGCGGGAGACTTTTTTTCAGTACCTTTTTCCGTCCGCAGGAGCCGAAGATATCCGCGACAGAGCAATGCCCGCTTCCATATCGCAGCTTCGGGAGCGGGCAATGTCCGCAAGGCTTATCATGCCGGCCAGACGCCCGTTTTTCATAACGGGAAGCCTCCGCACTCCCTCTCCCGCCATCAGCGCCGCGGCCTCCCTTACGTCCGCCTCCGGCACAACCGTGACCGGTTCCTTTGTCATCAGCTCGCCCACGGTCACGGCTTCCGCGTCGCCGTCCCCCGCAACGCAGCGCAGCACGATGTCCCGGTCGGTGACGATTCCCCAAAGCCGCCCGTCCGGAGCCGTTACGGGCAAAGCGCCGACTCCGTGCTGTTCCATAAGTCTTGCCGCCGACGCTGCCGTCGTGTCGGCCGAAACCGACACTGCCCCCGCGGTCATAAGCTTTTCAACGATCATCAGTGTTTTCCTCCTTTTCGTCTTCCGCCGTATATTTTTCCCGTTTTTGTGCGGTATATTCCGCCTTTGGCGAAAAGGCGTTGCCTTTCCGCCTCCGCTGTGATATAATATATAATGGTATATAATCAGAGTAACAGCCGGAGGTATCCCGATGGTTTTCGGCGGCTTTTCAGATATGGAATTCCCCGGCGGGGGAGTTTTCTCCGTGTGTTCCAGACTTGCGGAGGAGCCCGGGCTGCGCCACTGTTTCACGACGAGGCTCGGCGGCGCAAGCGGGGGATGCTTTTCCTCCATGAACCTCAGCTTCGGCCGCGGCGACGAAGACCGCGCCGTTTTTGAAAATTATAAAAGGCTGACTAAGGCCGCGGGCTTTTCCGAAAACGGCTTTGCCTTCACCCACCAGGTCCACGGCACTCTTGTCCGCCGGGCATCCGCCTCCGATCTGGCCTCTCCCGGTCCGGCGCTGTCCGTTCCCGACTGCGACGCAATCTTCACGTCGGAACCCGGCGTTCCCCTCGTGGGAAAAACCGCGGACTGCGTCCCGATCCTTCTCTACTGTCCCCGCCCCCGCCTTTGCGCGTTTGCCCATGCGGGCTGGCGCGGCACGGCAGCAAACATCGTTTTTGAAACCGTAAAGGCGCTTGCCGGGGCCGGAGCCGACCCGGCCGACATGATCGCCGCAGTCGGCCCGTCCATCTCGCCCTGCTGCTTTCTGACACACAGCGACGTGACCGACGCCCTGCGCGCTCTCCCGCAAAAAGCGACGGAAAACGCCGTCGTTCCCTGCGCCGACGGGCGGTTTTCGGTGGATTTGAAACGCATCAACGCCTCTCTGCTGAAGCTGTGCGGGGTGAAAGAAATATTCGTCTCCACCGAGTGCACCTGTTGTCTCGACAAAAAATATTTTTCCCACCGGCGCAACGGCGCGTCCCGTGGGAGCATGGCCACGGTCATCGAGCTCGTCTGACGGTCCCGCTGCGGAAAAAGGAATTGAATCCCATGAAAAAAAACATTTTTATGAAAGCGATGCTTTCTCTTCTGCCTGCGCTCCTGCTCTCTTCCTGCGCTGTCCCATCGCCCGAAGAGACCTCTGCGCCGGCCGGTCCGGAAGCTTCTACGGCGACGGAAGTCCTTTCGGCTCCGGACCCGTCGGTGAACTCGTTGTTTGCGCTTCCGTACTGCTGCAACGAGAACGGTTTTTTTAACCCCATTCTCCGTCACAGTTCAGTGAACGGCCCGCTTTTTTCGCTTTTATATGACGGGCTTTTCAAAATCGGCGTTTCCGGCAACCCCGAACCGCTCATTGCCGAAAGCCTTTCCGTAAGCGGAACCTCAGTCACGATCAAGCTTCGTCCCGACGCGGTTTTTCACGACGGGTCGTCCATTCTGGCCTCGGACGTGGTGTGGTCGCTTGAAATGGCCAAAACAAACACCGATTCCGTGTATTGCTCCAGGCTCAAAAACGTGACCGATATATCAGCATCCGGGAACGGCTCGGTGGTTCTGACGCTTGAAAAAAATCAGGGCTCCATCGAATACCTTCTTGACATTCCGATCATAAAGCGCGGCACCGGGCTCAGCTCCGGCGCGGTGGGAAGCGGCCGCTATAAAATCGTCGAATCGGACGATTCCATGTATCTGATAGCAAACGAGAGCTGGTTTGCGCGTCCCATGGACAGCAGATTTCCGATCAATCTGATCCTGCTGACCCGTGTCGACGACCAGGACTCCCTCGTATACAGTCTCGTCTCCGGGAACGCAAGCCTTGTAAGGCTTGACCCGTTTGATTCTCCCGAGCTCCGGCTCTCCGGAAACTGCGACATCTACAAGGTCCAAAGCCGCGACTTTCTCTATATTGCTTTCAACACCTCCTACTATGCGGACACCGGAGACTCCGGGATCCGAAAAGCCCTCTCTTCCGCCATCGACGTCAGGGGGCTTTTGGAGAATGTCTGGGACGGAGTTCAGTATACCGGGGGCCTGTACCCCGAAAGCATCACCGGAATTGCCGCCGAGCCCTCTTCCGCCGACGCCGAAGCGGCTGCCGCCGCTCTCCGCGCCGAAGGCTGCCGCAATATTGCAGGGAAATGGTACAACAGCGACGGAAAACAGCTCAGCTTCACCATCGTCTGCGGCAAAGCCTCGAAAAAATACGAAGCCGCACGCTATATCGCGGAAAACCTCGCCGCCTTAGGCCTCGAATGCAAAGTCGTCGCCACCGAAAATCTCTCCGACGTCATAAAAAGCGGAAACTTCGACATCGCCGTGTGTGAAACGACTCTTTCTCCGGACTATGACTTCAGATTTCTTCTGGCGTCTGACGGGGAGCAGAACTTCAACCGCTTTACCGTCTCCGGCCTCGACACTCTGCTTGACAGCTTTTTCTCCGTCGGTCACACCCAGTCCCAGCGCACGGCAAATCAAATCAACTCGCTCGTCTCCGAAAGCCAGCCCATAATCCCCATCGGCTATAAAATTGACAGTGTCTGCGTAAACCGGGAGTTCTCCATCGGAAACATTGCCGTCAGCGACAGCGACGTTTTCGCCGGTCTGTTTGACTGGACGGTATACTGAGGCCCGGGCTCCCATGAGAATAGTACAGTTTGGCGATCTCCACCTTGACGCTCCGCTGGAGCGGCTTTCCAAAAATGCGGCCGTCCGCCGCAGAACTCTTTCCCGGCGGCTCATCTCCGACGCCGTCGCCCTCGCCCACAGGACAAGCGCCGATATGATAATCTGCACCGGCGACCTTTTCGACTCGGAAACGCCCTATTACGACTCGGTTCTTGCCGCCGCCGAAAGCTTTTCAAAGACCTCGCTCCCCGTCTTTATCGCCCCGGGGAACCACGACCCCTACACGGCGGCTTCCCCGTACGCCGCGGTGGAATGGAGCCCCAATGTTCACATATTCACCTCTCCGCTGCCGGAAACCGTTGAATTGCCCTTCGCCCGTGTCACAGGCTTTGCAAACACCGAAAAGAGACAAAGCCTCCGTCCCCTCCGGAACTTCCGCGTCAAAGGCGGAGACCTGCCGGAGATACTCGTTCTTCACGGGGAGCTTTCCTCCTCCGGAGATTATTTCCGCATTCCCCCGGAGGATCTTTCCGCCTCCGGCGCGGATTACGCCGCATTGGGACACATTCATATCCACTCCGTCAGCCGGTTCGGAAAATGCCTTGCCGTCATGAACGGCAGCGCAGAAAGCCGCGGCTTCGGCGAACCGGGAGAAAAGGGTGCGGTCGTTGCCGAAATATCTCCCGGAGCGTCCCGCGCAGAGCTTGTGCCGCTCGACGGGATCCGCAGCATCTGCGTTTCCGCAGAGGACGGCGGCAAAAACGAAGCCGAACTTGAAAAAATACTCCGCGCCCGGTGCCCCTGGGCTCCGGAGCGCACCATGCTCTCCGCCGAGCTGACGGGGCGTCCGCACGCCGACGCGTCCCTGCTCTCCGAAAGACTTTCTGATTTTCTCTGTCTGCGCATCATCGACCGCAGAAGCGAACCGCCCGAGCTTCCCCGGGGAAGAGGTCTTCCCACCCTCTTTTGCCGCAGGATCTCGGAGCTTACCGCCATGGAAAACGACCCCGAAAAACAAAAACTCCTCCGTTCCGCCCTGGAATACGGGCTGTCTGCGCTGGAAAACAGGGAGCAGCCCCGGGGGAGCGGAAAATAAAAAGAACAAAGAAAGAAGGGAGAAAACGATGAAATACCGCTCGCTTCGCGGGGATTACGGCGCATTTTCCGGAAAACTCGAATTTTCCGACGGTCTGAACGTGGTATACGCCGAAAACGAAAGCGGAAAATCCACCGTCTGCGCTTTCATCCGCGCTATGTTCTACGGCGTCAGCACGTCCGAGCGCGAAAAATCGGATCACCTCCCTGACAAGCTGAAATACCAGCCGTGGAGCGGCCGGCCCATGAACGGAAGCCTTGTGCTTTCAAAAGACGGGCGGGACATGGTCATCACCCGGAGCTCCGACCGCGGCGCGCCCATGCGCGATTTTTCCGCCGTCTGGTCCGACACCCACGAGCCCGTCGCGGGGCTCAACGGCTCCAACGCCGGAGAGGAGCTTTTCGGCGTAAGCTCCGACGTGTTCTCGAAGACGGCATTCTGTTCGGCGGAAATCCCCGCCGTCAAAAACAGCGCGGAGCTTGAAGCCCGCATCGCCTCCGCCGCCGGTTCCGGGGACGAGGACGTCTCGCCTTCCGCCGCCGACGCCCGCCTTGCCGCATGGCAGCGCGAGCGAAAAAACGGAAAACGCGGAACCGTTCCCATGCTCGAGGAAAAAATCTCCGGGCTGAAAGCGGAAATCGAAGAACTTGAAGAAAAAAACGGGAAGATACTTTCAGCCGCGGCGGAGATAAGCTCTTTGCGCGCAAAAAAGGATATCCTTGAAAAAGAGCTGGAAAAGGCCGCCGGCAGACAGAAAAAAAACGACTCCGCGTCTGCTGCCGCCCGCGGGGAATACTGCCGCCTCTGCGCCGAGATCGACAGCTTCATAACCGAAAACCGTCTTGACGGCCCCCGCGGCGACGCCGAAAAAGTTTCCGCCGCGGAAAAAGCCCTCCGTACCTCTGCCGGGCTCGAGGCCGAGCTCCGGGTCCGCGAAAGCGAGCTTTACAGGGACAAGGCCGGCTTTGCGGCGGAGGAGCTTCCGAAGGAGCTCGAGGTGTTCCGCGGCTGTTCTCCGGAGTACGCAGTGTCCGTCGCCAAACGCGAGAGCGAAAAGTGCAGAGAGCTGTTAAACTCCGGGCCGAAATTCTGGCTATTTGCTCTGGGACTGCTGCTTTTGGCCTCCGGAGCCCTCATCCTCGCCCTTCTGGACGCGTCGCAGCCGGGGGTTCTCTTTCCGGCAGGGGTCTGTTTCGCGGGAGCCGCCGCCGTCACCGTGCTCGGCATAACCGGAACGGTCTCCTCCGTCCGCGGACGCCGCCGCGCGGAAGAGATACTTTCCCGCTGGGGCTGCAATTCCCCGGACAGATTTTCCGACATTGCCCGGGCCTACGAGGTCTTCTGCCGCGGGCGCGAAAAAAACATCGACGAATTAGCCGAGCGTTCCGCCGCGCTATCCGACCTGCAGGACAAGCTCGCTTTCCGGCAGCGAAGCGCCGAACAATACGTCTCCGAACTCGGGCTTGACCCGGAAGACCCGCTGAGGGACGTGTCGCTTCTCATGGCGAGGCTCTCCGATCTTGAACGCCTCAGGGCGCGCTGTGAACGCGCCGAGGCCGCGCTCATGGTCAGCGAAGCCCCCGACGACGGGAAAGCCGTTCCCTCCGTGGAACAGCTCAGATCCGCATATACGGCGCTTTGCCGGCGCCTTAAAGACACGGAGCTTTCTCTGGAGCGGATGCGCGGAGAAGCCGGCAATTTTCCCGACCTTGCGCAGCTGAAATCCGAGCTTTCCTCCGCGGAGGAAGAGCTCTCCGAAAAAAACTCCGAATACGCCGCAATTTCTCTTGCCCGGGAGCTTCTCGCAGCTTGCAGCGAGGAGTTTTCCCGCGAGCTCACGCCCAAAATCGCCGCCCGTGCAGAGGAGATCTTCACCCGGCTCACCTCCGGGCGCTACGGCGAGCTCCACCTGACCCGCGATCTGGACGCTTCCGTCGTTCCGGCAGGCGAGGCCGTCGCGCGAAAGCTGCTTTATCTGAGCCGCGGAGCCTCCGACCAGGCCTGGCTCTCGGTGAGACTGGCGCTGTCCGAAACCGTCTTCGGAGAAGAGAGCGTTCCCCTCGTTCTGGACGATGTTCTCGCGATGTACGACGACTCCCGCGCAGAAACCGCCTTGTCCTTCCTCGCGCAGGAGGCCCAAAAGCGCCAGATAATTCTCTTCACCTGCCGCAGGCGCGACGCCGAATACGCCGCAGGGCTTGGCGCGGCAGTCACCGGACTCTGATACCGTGATTTTTTTACCTTGAAAAAGGATTGGTTTACACAATATGGCAAACACCGATAAGATCCGCAATTTTTCAATAATAGCCCATATCGACCACGGCAAGTCCACCCTTGCCGACCGTCTTCTGGAAGCGTGCTCCGCCGTCACCCAAAGGGAAATGACGGATCAGCTCCTGGACAACATGGAGCTTGAACGCGAACGCGGAATCACAATAAAAGCCCGCGCGGTCAACCTCCACTATACGGCCTCCGACGGCGAGACCTACGAGCTGAACCTTATCGACACTCCGGGTCACGTCGACTTCAACTATGAAGTTTCCCGCTCCCTCCGCGCCTGCGAAGCGGCGCTTCTGGTCGTCGACGCATCGCAGGGAGTCGAGGCCCAGACCCTTTCGAACACATATCTCGCGCTGGACTCCGGGCTTGAGATCATCCCCGTTATTAACAAGATCGACCTGCCTGCCGCCGACGTCCCCCGGGCAAAAAAGGAGATCGAAGACATCATCGGCATCATCGCCGAAGACGCGCCCTGCATTTCCGCAAAGCAGGGAATCAATATTCCGGACGTCCTTGAGCGCATCGTCCGCGACGTTCCGCCTCCGCATGGCGACCCGGACGCCCCGCTCAAAGCCCTCATTTTTGACAGCCAGTATGACCCATACCGCGGAGTTATTGTCTTTTTCCGCATTTTCGACGGAACCCTCCGCACAGGCGACATGGTACATATGATGGCCACGGGCAGCGACTTTGAAACTGTCGAGATCGGAAAAATGCTTCCGCTGGGGCTTCAGCCCTGCGGCGAGCTCGGCCCCGGCTGCGTCGGATATCTGACGGCGAGCATAAAGAACGTACGCGACACCGCCGTCGGAGACACGATCACCCTTGCCGACGCCCCGGCTTCCGAGCCTCTGCCCGGCTACCGAAAGGCTCAGCCCATGGTCTTTTCCGGCATTTACCCCGACGACGGCTCCAGATATCCCGACCTTCGCGACGCGCTGGAAAAACTCCAGCTCAACGACGCCGCCCTTTCCTTTGAGCCGGAAACCTCCGCGGCGCTGGGCTTCGGTTTCCGCTGCGGATTCCTCGGGCTTCTGCACATGGAGATAATCCAGGAACGTCTTGAGCGTGAATTCAATTTTGACATAATCACCACCGCTCCCAGCGTTGTTTACAAAGTCCTCATGCGGAACGGCGAGGAGCTCACCATCGACAACCCGCAGAATTACCCCGACCCGGCAGGCATCGAATGCGCCTATGAGCCCTTTGTCAGGGCAAGCATAATAACTCCGCCGTCGTTTGTCGGAAACATAATGGAGCTCTGCCAGGAGCGCCGGGGCATCCACAAGGGCATCGACTATCTCGACGCCGACCGCGTCGAAGTCAGATACGAGCTTCCGCTCAACGAGATCATATATGATTTCTTCGACTCTCTCAAATCCCGCACAAAGGGCTATGCCTCCCTCGACTACGAGTTTTTGGAATACCGTGAATCCGACCTTGTAAAGCTGGATATTTTGCTCAACGGAGACGTGGTTGACGCGCTTTCTTTCATCGTCCACAGCGAAAAGGCCTATGCCCGGGCGAGAAAGATTGCCGAGCGGCTCAAGGAAAACATCCCGCGCCAGCTTTTTGAAATTCCTGTCCAGGCGGCCATCGGCGGCAAGATAATCGCCCGCGAGACAGTCAAAGCCCTTCGCAAGGACGTTCTCGCCAAGTGCTACGGCGGAGATATCACAAGAAAGAAAAAACTGCTTGAAAAACAGAAGGAAGGCAAAAAACGGATGCGCAGCGTCGGCACGGTCACGCTCACCCACGAAGCGTTCATGTCCGTTCTCAAGCTTGATGACTGAACCGCTCGGGCTTTATCTGCACATCCCTTTCTGTGTTTCAAAATGCCTGTACTGTGATTTTTTCTCCGCGCCCGGAGACGAAACCGCCATGGACGCTTACACCGACGTTCTCATCCGCCGCATCCGCGCGCTCTCTTCTCTTTCCGGCATAAGGCAGTTTTCCTCGGTCTATTTCGGCGGCGGAACGCCCACCGCCCTCGGTGTCCGCAGGCTTTGCTCCATACTTGACGAAGCGGCAAAAGCCGGGCTGGCAGGAAACGCCGAAGTCAGCCTTGAAGCCAATCCCGCAACGGTCCGCCCCGAAGGTCTCCGCAGTCTCAGAAGCTCCGGATTCAACCGCATTTCCATCGGCGTCCAGAGTTTTTTCCCCGAAGAACTCTCTGCCCTGGGACGTATCCACACCGTTTCCGACGCAAAAAAGGCGGTGTCGGACGCCTTTGGGGCCGGTTTTTCAAACATCAGCCTCGACTTGATGCTCGGTCTGCCGGGACAGACCGTCCGCCGCGCGGAAAGCTCCGTTGACGAAGCCCTGGCGCTTGGCGTTACCCACCTTTCGGCTTACTGTCTCAAGCTTGAGCCCGGAACGCCGATGTACCGCGCGCACCCCGGCGGCCGCGGGCTTCCCGACGACGACGAAACAGCCGATATATACCTTTCCTGCACGGAGAAGCTGAGCGCCGCAGGGCTGGAGCAGTACGAAATCTCGAACTTTGCCCGCCCCGGGTTCCGGTGCCGCCACAATCTTCTCTACTGGGAGCTGGGAGAGTACATCGGCCTTGGGCCCTCTGCCCACTCTTTTTTCGGCGGGAAGCGTTTTTTCTTCCCCCGCGGAAGCTCCTTCAGCGCCCCCTTCAGCCATCCTTTTTCCGGCGCGGAACAAGAAAATTTTGACCCGGAGACAGAGTACATCATGCTTTCCCTTCGCACCTCAAAGGGCGTTTCCCGCCGCAGGCTTCCTCCCGGCGGCGCGGAGCTCCTGTCCCAATGCGCGTCCCACGGGCTTGCCCGGGAGACGGAAGACGGTTTCCGCCTGACTCCCGAGGGCTTTCTCGTTTCAAACCAGATAATCTCCGATATTCTTCTGAAAGGAAATACATCCACATGAGAGCAGTCATCACCGTCGTCGGCAAGGATGCCGTCGGCATCATAGCCGAAGTTTCCAATGTCCTTAAAAACCGCGGAGTCAACATAATCGACATAACGCAGTCCGTCATATCCGATATGTTCGCCATGGTCATGATGGCGGATATCTCCTCCTGCACGGTGGCCTTTGTTGACCTTGCGGAGGAGCTCCGCGTTCTCGGCACAAATCTCAACCTCGACATTCACGCCATGCACGAGGACATCTTCAACTCCATGCACAGGATCTGAGGGAATATGCTGAACACACTTGACATTCTCGAAACCATAAAGATGATAACCGAGGAGCACCTCGACATACGCACCATAACCATGGGAATTTCCCTTCTCGACTGTGCCTCCGAGGATATCGGCCGCTGCGCCGATAAAATCTACGACAAGGTCACCCGCCGCGCCGAAAAGCTTGTGGCGGTGGGGGAAGATCTTGAAAAGGAGTACGGCATTCCCGTCATCAACAAGCGCGTCTCGGTCTCGCCGATTTCTTCCGTCGCCGCGGCCTGCGGAGAGGGAAACATTGCCGATCTTGCCCGCGCCATGGACAGAGCCGCCCAAAGCGTCGGCGTCAACTTTATCGGCGGATACAGCGCACTTGTCCACAAGGGAATGACAGCCGCGGACAAAAGACTTCTCTATTCCATTCCGGAAGCGCTCGCCTCAACGGAAAGGGTCTGTTCCTCGGTCAACGTGGCAACCACCCGCGCGGGCATCAACATGGACGCGGTCACGATACTCGGACGCATCATTAAGGACATATCCTATATCACCCGCGACACCGGCTCTTTCGGCTGTGCAAAGCTGGTGGTGTTTGCCAACATCCCCGAAGACAACCCCTTTATGGCCGGAGCGTATCACGGCATCGGCGAAGCCGAATGTGCGATCAACGTCGGCGTTTCCGGACCCGGCGTCGTCCGCGCGGCAATCCGCCGCCACCCCGGCTGCGGCCTTACCGAGCTTGCGGACGTTATCAAAAAGACGGCCTTCAAGATCACCCGCGTGGGCCAGCTTATCGCCGCGGAATCCTCCCGCAGGCTCGGCGCGGAATTCGGCATTGTCGATCTGTCCCTTGCGCCCACTCCGGCCGTCGGAGACTCCGTAGCCCAGATTCTGGAAGAGATGGGGCTTGAAACCTGCGGCTGCCACGGCACAACCGCCTGCCTGGCCATGCTCAACGACGCGGTCAAAAAGGGCGGCGTCATGGCGTCCAGCCATGTCGGCGGACTTTCCGGCGCATTCATTCCCGTTTCCGAAGACGCTGGAATGGTCGCCGCAGCGGAGCGCGGCGTTCTGACCGTCGACAAGCTCGAGGCGATGACCGCCGTCTGCTCCGTGGGGCTTGACATGATCGCCGTCCCGGGAGACACCCCGGCCGAGATCATCTCCGCCATCATTGCCGACGAGATCTCCATCGGCGTCGTCAACAACAAGACCACCGCGGTAAGACTTGTCCCGGCGTGGGGCAAGACGGCGGGGGAGCGCGTCGTGTTCGGAGGACTTTGGGGCGAAGCGCCGATCATGCCCGTCCACGGCGAGTCCCCGGCAAAGTTCATCGGCCGCGGGGGACGCATTCCCGCTCCCATCCACTCGCAGAGAAACTGAAATAAATCCCAGGGGCGTATGCAATTCAAGCACACCCCTTTTACAAGGAGGCGGCGCACGAAATGTACCCGGGACCGTCTTTGACCGGCCTTTGGGAGCACCTCAGCGAGCTTGACCTGCTTTCCGGATTACCGTCCCCCGGCACAGGCGCATATGCCGTCTGCGCAGCGATCTATGTTTTGCTCATAATCGCATGGTGGAAGGTCTTTTCCAAGGCGGGAGTACCCGGTTTGCTTTCGCTTATCCCAATCGTCAACATTTTTGCCTATGTCCGCGTTGCGACGGGAAGCGCCTGGAAAACGCTCTTTTTCCTTATTCCCGTCTTCGGGCTCGTGTATTACTTCATTCTTCCGTTCAGGCTGTCCCGTTCCTTCGGGAAAGGCTTCGGTTTCGGCCTCGGTCTTTTGTTTCTGCCGAATGTATTCATGCTTATCCTCGGTTTTGGAAGCGCTGAGTACGTTCGCCGCTGAGAGAAACGAAGGCATAAATCCGGCTTAACTGCCGCTATCGGCATAATTTCCGCAAGCCTGCGTCTCAGACGCGAAAATTTTCCCGATTATTCGGTGCAGTCGCGCATTGACATACAGTCTTCTGAGTGGTAGAATTTTCGCATAAAGCCAAAAAAAGCGAATTTTTTTTGCAAAGGACGGTCGGATATGGAACAGGGTTTGATAATCCTCGCCGCAGGCGCGCTTGCCGTCTGCGCGGCTATCTATGTTTTGCTCATAATCGCATGGTGGAAGGTCTTTTCCAAAGCGGGAGTACCCGGTTTGCTTTCGCTTATCCCAATCGTAAACTTTTTTGCCTATGTCCGCGTTGCGACGGGAAGCGCCTGGAAAACGCTCTTTTTCCTTATTCCCGTCTTCGGGTTCGTGTATTACAACATACTTCCGTTCAAGCTGTCCCATTCCTTCGGGAAAGGCTTCGGTTTCGGTCTCGGCCTTTTGTTTCTGCCGAATGTATTCATGTTTATTCTCGGTTTTGGAAGCGCTGAGTACGTTCGCCGCTGAAAAAAACGGCGGTGTAAGTCCGGCTTAACTGCCGTTTTCGGCATAATTTCCACAAACCTGCGTCTCAGACGCGAAATTTTCCCGATTATTCGGTGCAGTCGCGCATTGACAGACAGCCTTTTGAGTGGTAGAATTTTCGCATAAAATTTAAAAAGCTGATTTTTTATAAAGGACGGTCGGATATGAAACAGGATATGATACTCATCTGTGACCTCGGCGGCGACGAAAACTCCGCTCTGGCACGCGCTGTTCGCGCCCTCGGCGTTTACAGCGAAGTTCACCCCCACGACATCACCCCGGACGAGCTTGCCGCTCTTCCGAACGTGAAAGGAATAATCTTCAACCGCTCCGGCGCCGTTGTCGAACCCGGCTCCGCTCTTACCGAAAGCGGAATTCCCGCCCTCGACATCTGCGGAATGCCCTCGGAGAGCGAACTTGAGGCGTTTGTCTTTAAAAAGTGCGGCTGCGAAGCGAACTGGAATATGGACAACTTCATTTCCGACCAGATCGAGCTCATGCGTTCCCAGATCGGCTCCGGCCGCGTCATCCTCGCCCTTTCCGGCGGCGTTGACAGCTCCGTTGTTGCGGCGCTTCTCATCCGCGCCATCGGAGACAGACTGACCTGCGTCCACGTCAACCACGGACTTCTGCGAAAGGGCGAACCGGAACAGGTCGTCAGGGTCTTCCGCGAAGAGCTGGGCGCCGACCTTATCTATGTCGACGCAGTGGACCGTTTCCTCACAAAGCTTGAAGGCGTCGACGATCCCGAGAAAAAGCGCAAAATCATCGGCAAGGAGTTCATCGACGTCTTCGCCGAAGAAGCCCACAAGCTTGACGGAATCGAATTCCTCGCCCAGGGCACCATTTACCCCGACATCGTCGAAAGCGGCACGAAAACCGGAAAAGCCGTCAAAGCGCACCACAATGTCGGCGGTCTGCCCGAAGATCTGAACTTTAAGCTCGTCGAGCCGCTTAAGTATCTTTTCAAGGACGAGGTACGCGCCTGCGGCAAGGCCCTTGGCCTTCCGGACTCCATGGTCTATCGCCAGCCTTTCCCGGGTCCCGGACTCGGCGTCCGCTGCCTCGGAGCGATCACCAGGGACAGACTTGAAGCCGTCCGCGAGAGCGACGCCATCCTCCGCGAGGAGTTCGCCGCCGCCGGGCTTGAAGGCAAGGTCTGGCAGTATTTCACGCTTGTTCCGGATTACCGCTCCGTCGGCGTAAAAAACAACGCCCGCTGCTTCGAGTGGCCGGTCATAATCCGCGCCGTCAACACAGTCGACGCCATGACCGCCGAAATCGCACGCATCGATTGGGACGTGCTCCAAAAAATCACCGCACGCATTTTGAAGGAAGTCAAAGGCGTCAACCGCGTCTGCTACGATCTCTCGCCCAAGCCCACAGGAACAATCGAGTGGGAATAATTAACGAAGGCTCAAAAACCCAGTAATATCAAGGTTTTTCGG